>JAJYAF010000579.1 GCA_021779655.1 Pseudomonadota bacterium | reverse complement strand
GTTACATTATTTTCGAAATTCGCTAGTCTTCACGTTTGACCGCACCGGCCCTGGCGCCCTGGTTGTGGAAGATATCGCGGCGCTACATGCACGGCTCTCGCGCTGGGTGGAGGCGAACCTGCACGAACTCGAAGCAGTACGCCCATTGGAGCGCGCCTTTGATGGCGGCGAACAGCCGGTGCAGGCAATGATTTGCGGGACCCTCGCCGTCATGCGGGACGGCCTTGCCGTCCTGGATGAATCGAGCGCCGACGCAGAAAGCTTGCGGAAGATTATTTCCATCCACCGCACGGAGTATCCTGCTCGCGATCTTTCCATCGTGGACCTGATGCCAAACGGCTGCTCCAAGGGCAGCGCGTTGGCGCGGCTGGCTGTGGACCGCGGCATCGACGCTGCGGAAATTGTCGCCATCGGCGACAATATGAATGATGCTGAAATGCTGGCCTATGCCGGCTGTGCGGTGGTGATGGAAAACTCGCCGCCGGAATTGTTGGCGATGGCTGCCGCGAATGGCTGGAGTGTGACCGGCAGCAACGAGCATGATGGCGCGGCCCAGGCGATTTTGCGTATGCTGAAGGAAGAGTCGCGGGTGGACCGGGGTCGCCGCGGCGACCGGCCCCGGCGCGTGCCGACTGAGATTCTTGAAGGTTGATCGAATCTGGATGAAAACGTATTGCAAACTCGCGCTGCTTGCAGCCTTGGCGGGCTTTATGGGTTCCGTCTCAGGGGCTCATGCCGCGGAGCGCGTGACGCTGCGCAATGGTTCGGCCCTGATTTGCGATCACCAGAAAATGGTAGATGGGCAAGTTCGGCTGTATTTGACATCCTCAGACGAGAATTATCTGGATTTGGCAGCCACAGACGTTGTCGCCGTGGAAACCGTCCAGGCGGAAGCAGTTTTGCCGAGCACAGCAACCCAGGCAACCGGATTGTCCCAGTCGCAAACCACTTCGCACGCCGATATTCCTGTGTTGCTGCAGCAGGCGGGCGCGCAACATCATCTTGATCCAGACTTGCTGGCCAGCGTGGTGCGTGCGGAAAGCGCCGGCCGAACCCACGCGGTTTCTCGCGTGGGCGCGCGCGGTTTGATGCAGTTGATGCCGGCAACCGCGAAAGACCTGGGTGTGCGCGATAGTTTTGCGGCGGAGCAGAACATCGCCGGCGGCACAGCGTATCTTGACGCGCTGCTGATGTATTACCACGATGACATTGCTCTCGCCCTGGCCGCCTATAATGCGGGTCCGGCAGCCGTGGACCGCTATCATGGCATCCCACCCTATGCGGAAACCCGTCGTTACGTGGAACGTGTGATCCATGACTTCAATCAGCGGAAACTGCGGGAAGTGCACCACCAATCCACCCACGCGCCGTGGCTTTCAATGGCTGCAATTGCCGACACGCCAGCAAAATGAATTCCGACAAGGAAACGTAAAAAGACCTGCATGAAACGACATCGATGGCTTGTTATGGGCGGAATCTTTGCCCTCCTGGTGATTCTCGTCTACGTCCAATTTCGGACTTTGAAGAGCTTTGAGTGGGCCACGCTGACCCATACCTTCGATTCCATTCGCTGGTCGCGGCTGGTTCTGGCTATGCTGCTGACCTATGGCGCGTACATTACCCGCGCCTTTCGCTGGAGCGTGTTTCTACGTCCCACCAAGCCGGCCACTCCGGCCCAGATGATCCCGGCCCAATTCATCGGTTTTACTTCTGTGGCGATCCTCGGTCGGCTGGGCGAATTCGTTCGACCGTACCTTGTCGCCCGGCGGCAGCAAGTGACCTTCACCTCCCAGCTGGCGGTGTACGCTGTCGAACGCGTGTTCGATCTGCTGGCCGCTGCCGGCATCATCGCGGTGACGCTTTCGATCAGTCCCTCGGTACGAAACCTTCCGTATCATGAGCAGTTTCGCCGGGCCGGATATTTCGGGATCGCGGCCGCGCTGGTTTTGGCGTTAATCGCCGTCGCGATTCGAATCTCCGGGCCAAAAATGGCTGATCTGGCAAGCCGTTCGCTCGGCGTAATTTCAAAGAAGTTCGCTCATGGAGTCCACGAAAAAATCCTCGCCTTTAGTCACGGGCTGGATGCCATTGCCGGGTGGGGCGCATTCCTGGAGGCGCTTTTTTATTCATTCCTCACTTGGGGTTTGATCGCGCTCACCTACGTGGTTATTGTGCATTCATTTGCCGTTCCTGAACTGGCGGCGATCCCTCCGGCACAAACTATCCTGCTGATGGCGGGCAGCTTGTTTGGCTCCTTTGCACAACTACCGGCGATCGGCGGTGGATCCCAGGTCGCCATTATTTACGTGCTCACCAGCGTGCTGCACGTGGGGCCGGAGGAAGCGACAGCGTGCGCATTGACGCTTTACGTCGTGACATTTCTCTCGGTGATTCCGGCAGGCTTGGCCTTTGCCCGCGTCGAGCAGGTCTCGGGGATGGAGCAGGTCGAAATCACGCTGGATCGCGCGACGATGGCCCGCTATGGGATCGCGGTCGCGGACGTGAACGAGACGATCGAGACGGCGCTCGCGGGCGCC
>JAJYAF010000578.1 GCA_021779655.1 Pseudomonadota bacterium | reverse complement strand
GCGCGAAATCAAAGCCTTATGCGCGCGGGGTTGGCGGGGCGGCCGCGCGCGAAATCAAATTCCTATGCCAGCCCGCCGCCTGTCCGGAAGAGTTAATCAATTGGCCGGCTGGCATCAGGCGGGCTGGTATAAAGCGCCCGGCGCAGGCTGCCCCGCGCCGCTTGCAACATCTCCCTCGCGCGGTCCGGCTCCAGCCCAAGGCGCAGCATCACCACCGCGGGCTTCACCTGCCATGCGGTCAGCGCCAGGGCCTCGGCGGCGGCATGGTCGGCAACCCCCGCCAGAATGGCAACCATGCGCACCGCCCTCTGCGCCAGCTTGGCATTGCTCACGCGCAGATCGACCATATAGGGGCCGAAGGTCTTCCCCAGCCGGATCATTACGGCGGAAGAAAGCGTGTTCAGCGCGATCTTCTGCGCCGTGCCGGCGGAAAGCCGGGTCGATCCCGCAATGATCTCGGGGCCGGATTCGATCACGATGGCGATGCGCGCGGCGCTGGCCATCGGCGTGCCGGGATTGTTGACCAGGGCGGCGGTCAAAGCGCCTTGTTCATTCGCATAGCGAATCGCTTCGAGCGTGAAGGGCGTGCGGCCCGAGGCGGCAACCCCTAGCACGGCATCGCCGGGGCCAAGCCCGTGCGCGGCCAAGGCGTCGATAGCGGCCTGGGTATCGTCCTCCGCTCCTTCCACGGCGCGCAGCAGGGCCGGTGTGCCGCCGGCGAGCAGCGCAACCAGCGCCTCCTCGCCCACGCCGAAGGTTGGTCCGCATTCCACGGCGTCCAGCAGGGCCAGCCGGCCGGAAGTTCCGGCGCCAACGTAAAACAGCCTTCCGCCGGTGGATAGCCGCGCCGCGACCGCTTCGGCAAGCGCGGCAAGCTCGGCGGCGGCGGTGGCCAAGGCGCGCTGCGCCGCCGCTTCCTGCGCCAGGAAAAGGCGCACGATTTCCACGGCCGGCCGCGTTTCCAGGTCGTGCAGTTCCGGCCGGGCGTGTTCGGTTCCCCGCGCGGCCGGCGCGGTGACGACATGCCCGGCCTGCCAAACCTGGGCAACGGTGAAATCCGCGTTCCACCATACGAGATCGGCACGGCGACCGGGCGCGATATGGCCGCGATCGGCCAGCCGCAGCGCGTCCGCCGGCCGATGGGTTGCCGCGGCAAGCGCCACCTCGGGCGCCACCCCGGCGGTGATCAGCCGCCGGATGCCTTCATCCAGGGTTATGGCCGCGCCGGCGAGTGTGCCGTCCGGCCGGCGCGCGACCCCGCCCTCAAGCCGCACCGGCGCGCCGCCGAACTCCGCCCTGAACCCCTCCGCCATGCCGGCGGCGAGGATCGAATCACTCACCGCGACGGCGCGGGGATTGCCGGCGAAAACAAGCTGGAGGAGCAGCGGATCGACATGCAGGCCGTCGGCGATGAGACAAGGGTGCAAACGCGGGTCGGTCAGCGCGGCCCCGGCCGCGCCGGGTGCCCGGTGGTGCAGGGGCGGCTGGGCGTTGAAGACATGCGTGACCAGCCGCGCCCCCGCGGCGGCGGCTTGCGCCGTAACTTCCGCGCTCGCCTCGGTATGGCCCAGGGAAACGGCCACGCCAGCCTCTGCAAGGCGGCGGATCGCGGCAAGCGCGCCAGGCAGTTCCGGCGCCAGCGTGATCATCCGCAGGGCGGGTAGGGCGAGCACCGTTCCGAGGCTTTCCGCGTCGAACCCGAGCAGCCATTCGGGCCGGTGCGCGCCGGCCTTTCCGGGGTTCAGGAACGGGCCTTCCAGATGCAGCCCGACGATGCCGGGATGCACCCGCATGGCGCGCGCAACGCGCCCGGCCGCCGCCCGCAGTGCCGGCAATGGCGCGGTGATCACGGTGGGCAGCAGGCTGGTCACGCCATGGGCCGCAAGCCGGGTCAGGGCCGCCTTCCACGCGGCTTCATCGGCGGCGCGGAAATCCACGCCGAACGCGCCGTTGTTATGCAGATCGATCAGCCCGGGTGAGAGGAACCCGCGCTCTAGCCGAAATTGCGCCTCCGCCGCCATGCCGGGCTGGATCTCGGCGATCAGCCCATCGGCAATGCGCAGGCTTACGGGGCCGCTGAACGCGCCGTTGAGGAGAATCCGCGCCGCCGCGATGATCATGGCGTGAGCCTGACCCACGCCCCCGGGAATTTCAAGACAAGCCCTGCGCAAACGTACCGATGGCGCGGGATATGCCGGATGAGGGATTTGAACCCCCGGCCTTCGGTTTACAAAACCGCTGCACTACCCCTGTGCTAATCCGGCGCCGCCCCGCCAATAGCACAATCCTGCCCCGGCGACAGCTACCCCCTTGATCGGAGCCGGCAGCAAGGTCTATAACCCGCCACCGGCGCGGGGCTATAGCTCAATTGGTAGAGCGTCTGCATGGCATGCAGAAGGTCAGCGGTTCGATTCCGCTTAGCTCCACCACCTTCCTGAGCCTTGCCGCCCAAGAACTCAGGATCAAGGATGAAGGTTTGGTGACGGAACACAGCGCATAACAATTCAAACGCTGAATTCCAGGCCGGCCACCAATGT
>JAJYAF010000577.1 GCA_021779655.1 Pseudomonadota bacterium | reverse complement strand
GCGCCGGCAGGCGCGCGGGCAGCCTCAGGCGCGGCACCGGCCGGTCCAGCGCCCTGGCCGCTTCATCGAGCCGGCGCTCCGCCGCCGCATGGGCCTGCGCGGCACTGATGCCGGGGCGCGGATAGACCGGCGCCGCCAGGGTCAGTTCGTCGGTCACGCTGTCGAAAATGGCGTAGAGGCCGGGGCGCGTCAGGATGGCATCGGGGATGCGGAGCACGTCCGGATTGGCGTCCGGGAGTTTTTCCATCAGCCGCACCATGTCGTAGCCGAGATAGCCGGAAAGCCCGCCGGTCATCGGCGGCAACCCCTCCGGCACGTCCAGCCGCGTCTGCTCGATCAGCCGGCGCAGGCTCGTCAACGGCGGTTCCTCCACCGGCACGAAGGCATCGGGCGCGGTCTCGGCATCCCGGTTGATCGCGGCAACGCCCTTGTCGCAGCGCCAGACCAGGTCCGGCGTCATGCCGATCACGGAATATCTGCCGCGCGCGGCGCCGCCCTCCACGCTCTCCAGAAGGAAGGAGAATTTCCGGCCATGCGCCAGTTTCAGAAAAGCCGCGACCGGGGTGAGCAGATCGGCAACACCGTGCCGCCAGACGAGCGCGCCGCGACCGGCCTCATAGGCCGCGCGAAACGCGTCGTATCCGGGTGGGGTGGCGGCATTCATGGCTTTGCGTTCTTTCGGCTGCTGATGGATCCGCTACTGGTAGATTTGCGAAAACATCTTGTTGTCCACGCGGATGTTGTCCCGCGCCTGCAATCCGGTGATGAAGCTCGCCACAGTGTCATCTTCCAGGGATTTTGTCATCGCCTGCGCAACAGCGGCGGTATCGGCCGGGTCGTCCCCCGGGCTCGGGCGGGTGATCGCGGTGAGCGCTGCGACGGTGAAGCCATCGGCCGTCTGCTGCATGGTGGCTTCGCCCTTCCTCAGGCTGAACAGGATCTGGACGAACTGGCTTGAGACGCCCGCGGGCGGCGTGCCGCTGCGAGTGATCGGCGGGAGGGCTGAAACGGAATAGCCCGCGGCGGATGCGGCGGCATCGAGGCTCTGCCCGGAATTGACCGCGTGCAGGAGTTGCGCGGCCTTCACCTCCGCCTCGCGCGACATGGCATCCTGGATCCAGGCGGCGGCCACTTTCTGCCGCACGCTGTCGTAAGGCTGCAAGGCGGGCGGCGTGACGGTGTCCACCGTGATCGCGAAATAGCTGTCATCCGGACCGTTGATGAGCTGCGGCGGGTCGCCCGGATGCGCCGCGAAAATCGCCTTGATGACCGCTTCGCGCAGCGCCTGTCCGCCGGGGATCGGCGCCCCCTGCCCTTCCGGCGTGCCGCCATTGGCATCCAGCGTGCCCTCCACCGCGACCAGACCGAGATTGCCGGGCAGCCGGTCGAGCGGCGTTTGTCCGGCCAGCGCGTCCTGCACATTATCGACATCCTGCCCGACCTGCGCCCGCGCTTTCCGCAACTGGATCTGCTGCCTGATCGCTGCCGCGACCTGGGCGAGCGGGGGCGGGCCGCCGGGGTTGGCGCTCAGCACGTCGAACACGAAAAAGCCCGTCGCCCCAGGCACCGGCCCGCCGATGGTATTCGGCGCGGCGGCAAAGATCGCCTGCGCGAGCTGGGGGGAGGGAATTTGGTCGGGCGTTGCATTGTCCAGCTCCACGCCGGTGCCCCCGGCCTTCGCGGCTGCCGCCTGCATCGCGCTCCAGCTTGCCCCGGCGGTCCAGAGCGAGGCAAGGCGCGAGGCGGCGGCGGTGTCGGGCACGCTGATCACCTGCACGCTGCGGCTGGGCGGCGGGTTCTGCCGGGCGTAGCTCGCATCGTAGGCGGCCTTGATCTCCGCATCGCTCACCGGCTCGCCCGGCGCCAGGGTTTGCGGGGAAAGGATGACGATTTTCGCCTCGCGGTATTCGGGCGTGGTGAATGCCCAGGGATGGTTGCGCCAGTAGCGCCGCAGGACCGCATCCCCCGGCAGGGCCGGCGCGGGCTGGGCCGCGGCCGGAATATCCACCTGCTCCGCCACCCGCTGCTCCGTGAGGAACGCGAGGATCCGGTCGGTCAGCGCCTTCGGCGGCGCGACACCGGCCGCCACCGCCTGCACGATCTGGCCGTCCGCGATCTCCCGGCGGGCGAGCGCCAGGAACTGGCCGGCGGACAGGTTGTTCGCTTGCAAAATCTGGGTGAACTTCGCCCGGTCGAAAACGCCGTTGGTCTGAAACACCGGCAGGCTGTAGATATTCTGCCGCAACACGGCATCCGGCACCACGACGCCCAGGCGCTCCTCCTCCACTTGCAGAACCTGCTGCCGCAGCACAACCGCCAACGCGGCCTGCGCGATTTGCCGGCGGGCGGCCAGATCGGGCGCGGACGGATTTTCCTGCTGCGCCTGGTTCAGTTCCTTTTGGTACTCCGCCTGCACCACGGAAACATCGACCGGCCGACCGGCAACATGCGCCACCGCGCTGTTGCCGCCGATGAGCGTCACGACATTGGAGATGCCCCAGAATACGAAAACCAGGAACAGCAGCACGAACAGGATG
>JAJYAF010000576.1 GCA_021779655.1 Pseudomonadota bacterium | reverse complement strand
CGTGCAGAGCAAGGACCTGGAAAAAGCCCGCGCGGTGGCGCGCGAGATGCGGGCGGGCAGCGTGTACATCAACTACCCCGAATGGGATTTGTTCGCCCCCTTCGGCGGCTACAAGCAATCAGGCAACGGCCGTGAATATGTCGACTTCGGCCTGAATGACATGCTCGAGATCAAGGGCATGATCGGTTACGGCGCTTAGCGCGATCGTTTGAGCTTCGCTCGCCTGAGCGAGCCGAAAACGAGCATCGTCCTAAAACGGTTCGGCCGGGCCTCTCAGAGGCTTGGCCGGGCCGCTGGAATTGTAATTTGTGCCCGCTGACAATGACGTATCCGGCACAGCGGGAATTACGGGGCGCGTTGCCACGGGCGGCACAAGCGGCACGGGGGGCGCGGGCGGCACAGGCGGGGCCTTCTTTGGCGCCTCCGCCATTTCGCGCGCTTTATCACGCAACGCCTGCGCCAGTTCACCCGCGGCAAAGCCCTTGGTGTAGCCTTGCTGTTCTGCCTGCTGCAAAGCCTGGGCGGATGCAGAGCCGTCCACTTGCGCCAACGCCCCGGGCGGCAGGGTACAGCCTGGCAACACCGCAGTCACCGCCAGCCCCAGCAACCCGGCGCACAACCGCGGGCGCCCACTCCAGATTGACACCGTATCGAATCTTCTGCTCATTACCGCAGCATAACCCAGCCGTGAACGGACGTCATCTCACGGGTTAATATTTGAGGCTCAAGGAGTTGCCGCCTTGAAAAATTTATCCCTGCCGAAAGTCTACCAGCTGATCGAACCGGGGCCGGTGGTGCTGCTGACAACCGCGCGCAAGGGGATTGCCAATGTCATGACGATGTCGTGGCACATGATGCTCGAGTTCGAGCCGCCGCTCATCTCCTGCGTGGTGAGCAGCGCCAACCACAGCTTCGCGGCGCTGCGGGCAACCAAACAATGCGTAATCGCCATTCCCGGCGTGGCCATGGCCCCGCAGGTGGTGAAAATCGGCAATTGCTGCGGCCGGGACACTGATAAATTCACCAGCTTCGGCCTCACGCCCGCGCCCGCCGCGCAGGTGGAGGCACCGCTGATCGCGCAATGCCTCGCCAATCTGGAATGCCGCGTGACCGATACCAAACTCGTGAAGAAGTATAACATGTTCATTCTGGAGGTGGTGAAGGCCTGGGTTGACCCCGCGCAAACAGACCGCCGGACCATCCACCACCAGGGTTACGGCAAATTCGCCGTGGATGGCGAGGTGCTGAAGCTGCCTTCAAAGATGCGATGACAGGTGCTGCGAATCGGTGCTAGCCTTCGCGCGCATAACAAGGTTTCCAGTCATTCCAGGAGTGCATTATGAGCCAACATAATATCGCTGTGATCGTCGGCAGTCTCCGCCAGGATTCGTTCAACCGTAAACTTGCCACCGGCATCGCCCGGATGGCGCCGGCGGATTTCTCCTTCAACCCGGTACGGATTGATGATCTGCCGCTCTACAACCAGGATGACGACGCCAATCAGGCCGCCAGCGTGAAGCGGCTGAAGGCGGAGATCGCGGGCGCCGCCGGGGTTCTGTTCGTCACGGCGGAATACAACCGCTCGATCCCCGGCGTGCTCAAAAACGCCATTGACAATGCCTCGCGCCCCTACGGCCAGAGCGCCTGGGCGGGAAAGCCGGCGGCCGTGCTTGGCGTGTCGGTCGGCGCCATCGGCACCGCGCTGGCGCAGCAGCATCTGCGCAATGTACTGGCCTATCTTGATATGCCGACGCTGGGCGGGCCGGAAGTGTTCGTCCAGGCCAAGGATGGGCTCTTTGATGATGCCGGGAATATCGGGCCGGGCAGCCAGGCGTTTTTGCAGGGGTGGATGGATAAATTCACCAGCTGGGTGAAACTGCACGCCTGAGCCTACCCCTCCTTCACCGCGCCGATGAGGAATTCAATATTCCCCTCCGGCCCGGTGATCGGGCTTTTCTCCACGCCCAGCACCCGCCAGCCGGGGAGCGACTCCCACCAGGACCGGATTTTCGCGCATACCGCGGCGTGAATCTCCGGGTCTCGCACAACCCCGCCCTTGCCGACATGCTCGGGCCCCGCCTCGAACTGCGGCTTGATCAGCGCCACCGCGAACGCCCCCGGCGCGCACAGGGCCAAGCCCGCGGGCAGCACAATCTGCAGCCCGATGAAACTGGCATCGCAAACCAGCGCGCCGATGGGCGCGGGGATGATCTGCGCGGTGAGATGGCGCGCATTGGTTTTCTCCAGCACGGTGACACGCGGGTCGGAGCGGAGTTTCCACGCCAACTGGCCGTGGCCGACATCCACGGCATAGACATGTTGGGCGCCATGGGTGAGCAATACATCGGTAAAGCCGCCGGTGGAGGCGCCAACGTCCAGGCATATCCGGCCCGCAGGGTCGAACCCGAAATGGCTGAGCCCATGCGCCAGCTTCACCCCGCCGCGCGAGACCCACGGGTGGTCCTGGCCTTTGACGGAAAGGGCGGCATCCTCTGGCAACAGGTCACCGGCTTTTTGCACCCGCGCGGTGCCGGCGTATACC
>JAJYAF010000575.1 GCA_021779655.1 Pseudomonadota bacterium | reverse complement strand
GACGCCGCCGAAATTGACCCTCTGGCCGCTGCGGCCATCAGCATGAACGCGGCGGAAAATGGCCTGGCGGTGAACGTGCTGCTGGGCGATATCGTGGGTGAGGATTGCCGCTGGGATGTGATTCTGTGCGGAGATGTTTGCTATGAGGCGCCGATGACGCGCCACATCCTGCCCTGGCTGCGGCGCTGCGCGGCCGGCGCGCTGGTTATCATCGCTGATCCGGGACGCAGATATGCGCCGCAGGAGGGCGTTGTGCTGGCCTGCTATGCGGTGCCGGCAAGCCTTGAGCTTGAGGATTCCCCCATCCGCGAGGTGAGATTGTTCGGGCTTTCCGGCGGGAAATAGTTTGGAAAGGTTTGGCGGGGCTTGCCCGTTGCATCATCACGATTTGGTACGTTGACCCTGCCAAAGCGCGGGACTAAGCAACTGCAACATAAAGAACCTGAATGACCTGTTGAGAAAGGTTTCCCATGAAGGATGTCCGCGAAGCCCTGATGGTGGGGCGTAACACGGAGGGCAAGCTGGTGCGCCGGCCGCTCTCTCCGCATTTGCAGGTGTATAAGCCGCAATTATCATCGGCGAGCTCTATTTTTCATCGTGGCACCGGCGTCGCCCTCGGCGCCGGAACGCTGCTGCTCACCGCATGGCTGGTCAGCGCCGCTGCCGGGGACGCCGCTTTTTCGATCGTGCAGGCGTTGCTGGCCTCGTGGATCGGCCTGCTGGTCCTCATGGGCTTCACGCTCGCCCTGTTCTACCATTTTTGCAATGGTATGCGGCATTTGTTCTGGGATAGCGGCCGCGGCTTCGAGCTTGAGGCGATGCACCGCAACGGCCGGATGGTGATTGCCGGGGCCGTGGTGCTCACGGTGGTGTTCTGGTTTGTCGGCTTTTTGGTGTGGTGAATTAACATGAGCAACGAGAACACCCCCTCCGTTCATATCATGCGCAGCCAGCTTGGCCGCGCGCGCGGCCTGGGCGCCGCCAAATCGGGCCTGCATCATTGGTGGACGCAGCGCGTCACCGCGATGGCGCTGCTGCCGCTCTCACTCTACTTTGTGCTCTCGGTGCTCATGCTCGCGGGCGCGGACCGCGCGCAGATGGCCGCCTACATCGGCGAGCCCTGGAACACGGTGCTGTTTCTCTGCCTCATCGCGGCGCTGTTCTCCCATCTCAGCCTTGGGCTGCAGGTGGTGGTCGAGGACTATGTGCGCAACGACGCCAAGCGGATGATGACGCTTCTGGTGCTCAAGGGCGGCATCGCCGTGCTCGCACTGGCCTGCGCGGTGTCTGTCCTTAAACTCGCCTTTTAAGCAAAACGGATCTTGACCTCATGAACGCGTTTTCAAAACCTTCACTTGGTGCCTATCAGGTTATCGACCACACCTATGATGTCGTGGTCGTCGGCGCGGGTGGTTCGGGCCTGCGCACCACCCTTGGCATGGGCGCAGCCGGTCTCAAAACCGCTTGCATCACCAAGGTGTTCCCCACCCGCTCGCACACGGTGGCGGCGCAGGGCGGCATTTCCGCCGCGCTGGGCAATATGGGCGAGGATGACTGGCGCTGGCATATGTACGACACCGTGAAGGGGTCGGACTGGCTGGGCGACCAGGATGCCATCGAGTACATGTGCCGCGAGGCGGTGCCCGCGATTTATGAGCTGGAGCATTACGGCATGCCCTTCTCGCGCACCGAGGACGGCAAGATCTATCAGCGCCCGTTCGGCGGCCACATGAAGGAATACGGCAAGGAACCGGCGATGCGCGCCTGCGCCGCGGCTGACCGTACCGGCCACGCCATGCTGCACACGCTCTATCAGCAGAGCCTGAAGCACGAGGTTGAGTTCTTCGTGGAATATTTCGCGCTGGACCTGATCATGGACTCCGAGGGCGCCTGCCGCGGCGTGATGGCCTGGAACCTTGAGGACGGCACCATCCACCGCTTCCGCGCGCAGACCGTGGTGCTGGCCACCGGCGGTTATGGCCGCGCCTTCCTCTCGTGCACTTCCGCCCACACCTGCACGGGTGATGGCGGGGGCATGGTCATCCGCGCCGGGTTGCCGGTGCAGGATATGGAGTTCGTGCAGTTCCACCCGACCGGGATTTTCCCCGCCGGGTGCCTGATCACCGAAGGCGCGCGCGGCGAAGGCGGCTATCTCACCAATTCCGAGGGCGAGCGCTTCATGGAACGCTACGCGCCGACCGCCAAAGACCTCGCCTCGCGCGATGTGGTGTCGCGCTCGATGACGGTTGAGATCAACGAAGGCCGCGGCGTGGGGCCGAACAAGGACCATATCCTGCTGCATCTGGAGCATCTGGGCGCGGATATCCTGCACGAGCGCCTGCCTGGCATCTCGGAGACCGCGCGCGTGTTCGCGGGCGTGGATGTGACCAAGGAAGCCATCCCCGTGCTGCCGACCGTGCATTACAACATGGGCGGCATCCCGACGAATTATAAGGCGGAAGTGCTGCGCCCGACGCCCTCCAACCCGGATGCCATCGTCCCCGGGCTGATGGCCGTGGGCGAGGCCTCGCTGGCCCGGTTCG
>JAJYAF010000574.1 GCA_021779655.1 Pseudomonadota bacterium | reverse complement strand
CTGTGGAAGCAGCGCGCGCAAGCGAGGCGCAAGCACAGGATGCCGCGCGGGATTCGCTCGTGATGCTGGAATCCCAGGTGGCGCAGGCTTATTTTCAGCTGCGGGCGGCGCAGCTGGCGCTTGCGCGGCAGCGGCAGATCGCGCAGGCGGCAGGAATGGAATGGCGGCTTGCCGAGAGCCGCGTGGCTTCCGGAATGGCACCGGCGACTGACGAGGACCAGGCGAACACGGTGCTCCTCGCCGCGCAGGGACAGTTGCCGACCTATGAAAAGGATGTCGCGCAGGCAATGGACCAGCTTGCCATCCTGACCGGGCAGCCCCCGGGCGCGCTGGATACAATGCTGGCGACAACGAAGCCTTTGCCGAATCCACCGGCAGTGATCGGAGCCGGCGTGCCATCCACGCTGGCCAGGCGGCGTCCGGATATCCGCGAGGCGGAAGACAGCCTGCACGAAGCGACCGCGGAAATCGGCGTTGCCGTGGCGGATTTCTACCCGGACATCTCATTGACCGGGAGCGTCGGCTACCATGCGTTTGATGCCTCCTATCTTACCAATTGGGCGAACCTTTTCTACAGCTTCGGTCCTTCGATTTCCCTGCCGATTTTTCAGGGCGGCGCGCTGGTAGCCAATCTACGCATGGCACGTATCGCGGAAGCAAGCGCGGCCATGCAGTACCGGGCCACCGTGCTGAATGCCCTTGCCGAAGTGGAGAATGCGTTGGTGGCCTATCATAGCGACCAGCAGACAAGCCTGGAAGCGCAGGCGACCGTGCAATCGGCGCAGGATAGCTTCACCCTCGCGGCAAGCCGTTACGCTCACGGTCTGGACAGCTTCCTTCCCACACTCGATGCGGAACGCACCCTGTTTTCCGATCAGCAGCAGGCGATCCAGGCCGCGGCGCAGGTGGATGAGGACGTGGTGACACTCTATACCGCGCTTGGCGGCGGCTGGCAGGAAAGCGCGCAGGCGCCGCCGATTCCCGATGTGAACGGCGCCCCGCCGGTAGCACCAGGCGCGGCCGACGCGCTGATGCCGACGCGCTGAATGCTGCACCCAGCAGCTTAACCGTTTTCCCGACCGGACAAGACTGTAATTCACCATGTCACGCATTGCCGTTTTTATCTTGGGAATGCATCGGAGCGGTACTTCCGCGCTGGCGGGGTCGCTGCTGCGTCTGGGCGTCACGCTGGGCGAAGAGCTTCTGCCGCCCGCCCCGGATAATCCGAAAGGTTTTTTCGAAAATCAGAAAATTTTGCGTGTTCACGACATACTGTTAGAACAATTAAACAGCGCCTGGTACGATATACGCCCTCTGCCGGCTGACTGGGAGCAGACCCCTGCCGCATCGGCGGCCCGATCCGCGCTCGGCGCGGTCGTGCGGGATGTATTTTCCGAAACCTCTTTATGGGGTGTCAAGGATCCGCGACTGAGCCGTATCTTCCCAATCTGGAGAGAATGCTTGCGCGCCGAGGCGCCAAAAGCCATCGTGCTTCTGCGTGACCCGAGGGAAGTTGCCGCGTCGTTAATGCGGCGGGATGCCATGCGGGCGGGCCACGCGCTTGCGCTCTGGTCGCGCTATAATCTCGATGCCGAGCGTCATACGCGCGGGATTCCCCGCAGCTTCGTGCGCTATCCGCTGCTGCTTGCCGATTGGCAAAGTGAGATTACCCGGGTTTCCGATGAGCTGCTGCTCTCGCTACCGCTATCGGATTCCAATAAAACCTCGCTGGTAGCGGAATTTCTGGATCCGGCTCTGCACCATGAAAGATTCGGAGATGATTCTCACGCATGGCCTCAGAAACCGCTGGAAACGGCATTGTCGATTTTCGAGCAACTCGACAAATTGGCCGGAGATCCCAGGTCCGGCAGCGCCATATCACGGTTGGATGAGATCGGGATGCGGCGCGAGCCTGATCGGGCAACTCCCGATTTCGCGCATCATTCGCCTTTGGAGGAACAGATATCCTACCAGTTCGATATCCTTCAGCTTGTCACGGAAAATCTCTCCCGCATGCAAGGCGAGAACGACGATCTGCTCACGAAACTTGCTGAACAGGAGGCGGCGATGAACCGCTTGAGAACCGAGGATGAGACCGCGGCCGCGGTGCACGGCACCCTGCTACACCGGGCGATGGCCGAGCGCGACGCCCAAGCCACCTATATCGAGGCCGTTCATCGCTCCACGTCCTGGCGGATAACCGCCCCCTTGCGCGCTGCCGCGCGGCTGTTGCGGCGGCAGCACTAGAACCGTCTGGCCGCGATGTAGCTCGCCACGTCCTGCATGATCTCCCGCAGCTCCGATGGCGGAAAAAGCGAAAGCGCCGCGCTCGCGGTCTTGGTAAAGGACCGGGCGCGGGCGATGGTACGGCCGATGGCATCGTGCCGGGCGATGAGTTCCAGCGCGGTGGCAAGATCGGTATCGGCCTGCTCGCCATTGCCGATGGTGCGCGCCCAGAACCGCCGTTCGGCGTCGTCGCCCTCGGCAATCGCCAGCAGGACGGGATAAGTGAGCTTGCCTTCGCGAAAATCGTCCCCCACGGTTT
>JAJYAF010000573.1:2168-2547 GCA_021779655.1 Pseudomonadota bacterium | reverse complement strand
AGGGCCGGTAAGTGGGCTCGTTGCCTTGAGTAGCGCAGCCACTCATGGCTGCGGCCTTCCGAATGCCCCGCGCAGCGCTTCCCTTACCCGAATCCCCGCCACGACCAACGATCGAAACAGAGACCGCAGGTCGCCCCTGCCAACAAATCACGCTCTAATCCGGATGCGCGGCGAAGCGGCGGAAGAAACTCGTCGGTTCCCAGGTCGGCCTCGCTTTCTTGTTTGCCACGCGCAGCGCCAGCAGTTCGAGGATGCGATCGAACCGCGCCGCGGCCGCCTTGTCCACCGGCTTCTGCCGTAAATCGTCCGACGGTGCGTGATACCTCGTATGAATCCAATTATTGAAAATCTTTTCCTGCGGCGAGCCGAACGTCCATCC
>JAJYAF010000573.1:0-2158 GCA_021779655.1 Pseudomonadota bacterium | reverse complement strand
AGCGCCGGCACGCCCATCTTCACGAAACTGTACTGATCGCTGCGGATGAACCGGTTCGCCGACGGCACCTTGTCCGCCTGCACGATCACGCCGTTCGCCTTGCACACCGCGCGAATATCGTCGCCGAGCGTCGATTCCTCGAGCCCCTGCACTTCCAGATATTTCAGCGGAAACAGCGGCAGATACATGTCCATATTGATGTCGGCGACGATCTGATGGACCGGCACGGTCGGATGATGCGCGAAATAGACCGATCCCAACTCTCCCTGCTCCTCCGCCGTCACGGCCAGAAACAGTATCGACCGCTTCGGCCGCAACCGGTCGACGCGAAAGCTGCGCGCAATTTCGATGACCGACGCGATGCCCGAGGCATCGTCCATCGCGCCGTTGTAAATGGCGTCCCCGTTCACCGGCGTGCCGATGCCCAGATGATCGAGATGCGCGGAAATGACCACGTACTCGTTGCGCAGCGTCGGATCGCTGCCGCGCAGCACCCCGGCGACGTTCGGCGACGACGCGCGCCAGCGCTTGTAAGCCACGTGCGCCCGAATGCGCACCGCAAGCGGAAAATGCGGCAGCGGCCGATTCGCCGCCGCGTCGTCGAGAATCTCCTCAAAGCTGTGCCCACTGCCCGCGAAGAACCGCTCGGCGTGCGCCGGGTTCGCGTACAGCGAAAGCCGCATTCCGGGTTGTTCCCGCAGCGCCGGATCGGCCAGCAAAAACGTCGGGCGCGGCACCGGCTTCTGCTCGCCCGGCCGCGTCCACGGAATCTCCATCGTGCGCGGATTCGGAATCGCGACGACGCCAATCGCCCCCGCCGCCTTCAGCGCCTTCCACCGTTCCTCGGCCGATTGCGAGTGCGCCTCGAGCGCATGCGGCATCCCTTTCGGCCCGCCCGTCAGGAACACGGCTACTTTTCCGCGCAGATTGAGCCCCGCGAAATCGTTGTACTTCAATTCCGGCACCGCAAAGCCGTAGCCGACGAACACCGCCGGCGCATCGACGTCCGCCGGATCCCCGCCCACGCCCACGCGCACGTCCTCGGCAAGATCGAGCGGCTCGGCCTTCCCGCCCCGCACCAGCGCCACGCTCGATTTGCCGCGCTCCAGCTCACGCACATCGAAATCGACTTTCTGGAAGTAGCCGTCCGTTCCCGCCGGCGCGAGGCCCTCCTTCTTGAACTGCGCCGCAACGTAATCCGCTGCCTTCTGATATGCGTCCGTTCCCGTCCCGCGTCCCTGCATCGCGTCACTGGCCAGATATTCGATATGCGCCCACCACCGCTCGCCCGCCGCTTTCCAATTCGTCTTCTTCCGCACTGTAGCCGCGCCTCCGGAAATCGCCATCGCCAGAATCAACCCCATGAAGGCCATTCGTTTCATGCCATCACCCCCGCATGACGGATCGTTTTTGCCATCGTGGCCGAAAAGCCGCAGCCATGAGCGGCTGCGCTACCGTTCCGGCACGCCTTCGCCCCTCGCGGAGCGCATAGCATAATCGCGTTCGGTCCGGCTGAAAACACCTTCGGCGGGTATGATGGAAATTCGGTCTCCGGGACAAAAAAAGATGCGTGGCAAAAACGCCGGAAATGACGACCTTCAACTCCTGCGAGCACTCTGCCAGAGCGCCGACGGCGAGCTGGTTCGGCGTGCCTGCCGCTTGCTGCGCCGCCATCCCTGGCCGCAAGGCGAACGCCGCATCGTCTACGAATGCTGCGCCGCGCTCAGCGCCCGCGGCGCGCGCATCAGCCACGCCAACCTCGCCTCCGAACTCACCCGCGCCGGCTTTCCCGATGTCGACCTGGAATCGCTGTTCGCTCCGCTTGCCGCGCCCGATTGCGAACTCGCACGCCGGCTCGACGCGCTCGAAAAGGAATTGGGATGAAGGGAAAATGGATTCTCAGTCCGCGCGCCCTTCGCTGGCTTTCGATTGCCGACCTCATCGGCATTCCGCTGTTGATCCTGCTCTTTATCTGGCGCTGGCAATACACGCATTTCCGGATGTGGCTGGTTTTCCCCGCATGGATCGTCGCCAGCTTCCTGCTGCATCGCGACACGCCGAAAACGCTCGGCTGGCGCGCCGACAATGTGAAACGGTCAGGCATCGAAGCGGCCATTTTTTTCGGCGCCGCAATTTCGGTTCTTTCCGCGATCGCCTC
>JAJYAF010000572.1 GCA_021779655.1 Pseudomonadota bacterium | reverse complement strand
GGACCCGCCGGCGCCCACCACCAACACATCGTAGGTATGATCGATGATCGTGTAGGCCCCGAGCGAAGGTTTCGACATCATATTCATGGTTCCACCCGTCCAGGAGCCGCTTCAGAAAGCGAGTTTGAGAATCGATACCGCCGAGGCAAGCGCGCAAAACCACACGACCGCCTTCGCCAGAAGGAGCGTGGCGGCCTTGCCGACCTCGTTATGCAGGTAATCCTCGATGACGACCTGCAGCCCGAGCGATAAATGATAAAAGGTCGCGCCGATCAGGCAGAGGAACAACACGGTGTTCCAGGGCTGACCCAGATAGGCCGCCACTTGCGCGCGCGTGGCGTGCCCGAAAAGGATGACGGAGATCACGAAATACAGCGAAAGCGGCAGCAGCGCGATCGCGCTGACACGCTGGGCGATCCAGTGGCTGACGCCGGATTTCGACGAGCCCAGCCCCCGCGCGCGGGCAAGCTGGCTGCGCATGATATGGATAGCAGGGTCGTTATGCATCAAATTTCACCGGATAAATAACGCGATGGCCCAGAAGCCGACCGAGAGGATAATGGTCCCGGCAAGGACGAATACAGCCGAACGATGCATCTCCGGAAGACCGAACCCCCGCCCGGAATCCCAGCTCAGATGCCGGATGCCATTGCAGAAGTGATAGAACAGCGCGAGCGTGAACAGAAACATCACCAGCAGCCCGAACCCGCTATCATAGATTGCCTGCACGATGGAAAACGGCCCGTCGCCGGAGGCGGCGCAAACCAGCCAGAGCGTGAGCAGCACCGCGCCCGCGCCAAGCGCCAACCCGGTGATGCGATGCATGATCGAGGTGGCGGACGAGGTCTGGAACCGGTAGGCCGATCCCAGCATGAAGGGTGAAAGCGGACGGCGGACCAATTTGCCCTCCGTGTTGCGCCCAACCATCAGGGCATCGCGGACATCCTTCATGCGCGCCGGCCGCCTTTCTTCAAAACGTTGGCTCTATGCCGCTCGTGCTTAGTCCCGCGCAACTCCAGGGTCAACGGCCCATGCGCGGTGCAATGAGCGTTGTTCATGGCAGCCCGGCGAAGCCGGCCAGGGCCGTTCATCCTGCTTGTCGCCACCGATCCGCCTAAATAGGATTTCGGCTTGGCCGGGGATTTCCGAATGTCGGCGAATACAACCTTTCCGTTGCGGGCGCCCCAGGGCGAAGCTGCCGCCGTGCTGCTCGAATCCGGCGGACTGCTGCGCTGGAGCGCACCGGCCTTTCCCCTGCTGCCCGCCGAGCAGGCGCTGATCTCAACCCGGCGAATCGGTGGCCGCGGCGGCAAAAATATCAGCTTCGATGCCAAAACCGGCTTGCGGCATGCCGAAGGCATGCCCGAAGACCTCGCCTTGCTGCAATCCCTGCTGCAACGTTTCGGCGCCTTCTGCCAGGCCGCGCTCGCCACGTTGCTGCCTGAATATCTGCCCGGCGCCGTCAGAATGCGCGCGAGCTTCCGCCCGGCCGAAATCGAGGGCCGCTGCTATGGCTGGAGGAGCAATGACAGGCTGCGCCATGTCGATGCCTTCCCCTCCCAACCCACCGGCGGCAACCGTATCCTGCGAATGTTCTGCAATGCTGATACCACGCGCCCGCGGGTCTGGCGCACGGGCCCCGATTTCGAAAGCTATATCGAGGCGCTGCTGCCCCATGCGCCGATACGGCGGGTTCCCGGCCTGGCGGCGTTCAATGCGCTCACCGGCATCACGAAAACGCGGCGGACCCTGTACGACGCGCAAATGCTGGCGCTGCACGATGCGGCGAAGCGCGACAGCCAATGGCAGGAGACCGCTCCGGTGGAGGAGATCATCTTCCATCCAGGCGATTTTTGGATGGTGTTCACCGATCTGGTGCCCCATGCCGTGCTTTCGGGCCGCAACGCGCTGGAACAGACCTTCATCATCGGCCATGAATGCCTGCTGCTGCCGGAGCGCTCCCCGCTTGCCATCCTCAATCGCCGCCGGAACCGCGACCTGCGCAAACCCGCCTGATACCAATCCGCGAAAACGTGGATTGGTATGCGCGCGGGGTTGGCGGGGCCGCCGCGCGCGAAATCAAAGCCTTATACCAGCCCGCCACCTGTCTGGAAACGTCACTCAATTGGCGGGCTGGTCTAAGCCGGGTCGAGCCGGAACAATGTCACCCGCCGTGAGATCCGGTCTTCGAGTTCGAGCGTCGTCGGCACATCGATCCGCTCCAGCGCCGTAAACCCGTCCTTCGGCATATAGGCCCGGCCGGGATCGGCGATGATCACCGTCGCCTCACGGGCGCAAATTTTAAGCCATGGCAGGATATGCCGTGTCATCGGCGCCTCGTAACAGACATCGCCGGCCAAAATCACGTCCCAGCGGCAGGGCTCGCCCACCACATCGCGTTCCGGCACATGGATTTGGCAACCATTCACCTCGGCGTTCAGGGCAATCGCGGCCCGCGCCAAGGGGTCGATTTCCGCGGCCTCCACCGCCAGCGCGCCCGCCCTGGCGGCGCCAATGGCCGCCAGCCCGCAGCCCGCCGCGAAATCC
>JAJYAF010000571.1 GCA_021779655.1 Pseudomonadota bacterium | reverse complement strand
GCCACGCCAACGCCGCCCACGGCGCCGATCACGCAATCGGGCGGCAACACGGCGCGGATGGCGCCAATGCCGCGCGGGCCGAGCACGGATGCGGGAAAAAATTTCAAGGCCGAGGCCCCGGCACGCAGCGCCAGCAAAGCCTCGCTTGGGGAGAACACCCCCGGCATCGTCACCATGCCGCGCCGCGCCGCCGCGCGCAGAACCCCGGCATCCGTATTCGGCGCCACCAGCAGCCGTCCACCAGCATCGGCCACCGCCGCCACCTCGGCTTGGGTAAGCACCGTCCCCGCCCCCACCAGAACACCATCCGGCATCACCCGCGCGAGCCGCTCGATCGAGACCAGCGCCTGCGGTGAATTCAACGGCACCTCGATAGCCTCGAACCCGGCCTCGACCAAGGCCGCACCCACGGCCTCGACATCCGCCGGCGTTATCCCGCGCAGAATCGCCACGAGATGACGGCGCAGCACCGGCCAAGGGGCCGAGGGGCAAACATCGTCAGAACTCTCAGTCATGCGCGCAACTCCATCTCATCCCAAAGGCGGGCCGCCCTGAACAAACCTGCCCGCACCATTTCATCCGCATCGAAGACCCGCGGCCGCACACCGGCCAGGCCGAAAACCCGCTCATAGAGCGCCGCGAAAGGGCCGGAGGCAATCAGGCTGACCGGCGTGCCCGGGGGCACCTCGCGCAGCGCCGCGCCGGTATCCGTGCCGATCAACAGCCCTGAAAGCCGCGCCGCCGCCGCACTGGCTGATAGCCCGGCGACAAGCGCCGCCCCCCGGACAGAGAAGAGAGTATGCAAAAGCGCCTCGGGCCTGGCCAGCCCGGCCGCCGCCGCGCGCAGAAACACCGGGTCATCCGCGGCGATGCGCGCCTGCGGGTCCACCACATGGCGCAGCACCGAATGCTGCGCCAGCAGGCGGAAAATCTCACCTGTCATGGCTGACGAAAAATCCTCCACAACGCCCTCGCGCACCCGCACCCATTTGCAATGCGTGCCTGGCAGGCAGACAAGCCCGCTAAAGCCCGGCACCGCCGAAAAGCCGAGCAACTGCGTCTCCTCGCCGCGCATCACATCGGGCGCATCGGCATGGTTGCGAACCAGCCCGGGGAGAATCAGCGCCTCCACCCCCGCGCCTGCAACGCGCATCGCATGCCGGGGCAGTTCGTCCAGCCGGGCGGGAATGGGCATATACGGCGCTTCACGCCAACCGTTGCGCGCGCCCACCATGCCGCACATCACAACCCGCACCCCGCGCGCTGCGCTGCCCAGCCGTTCAATATGGCGCGTCAGGCAGGCCTCAAACGCCCCGCCTGCGAGACCATCAGCCCCTTCGGCGGAACGGCTCTCGCCCAATGGCGCGCCAGCCGAATCCAGCAGCCATACACGCAGGCTACTCGTTCCCCAGTCAACAGCAACCGTAAATGCTCCGTCCACAACCAACCCTATCATAAAAACGGCTGAACATGCCAGGCGCGCCAGCCTGCGCACCCGGCATATCACATAAGGCGTTAGAACTTGATACTCACACCGCTGAACCCGGAAAACTGCGAATGTCCCGGCGCTGCGGGCGGTGCATAAATATCGGCTGAAAAATCGGCCGCACCGCTGTTCATGACCTCACCAACCGTAGTGTAGAGCAGCACATTTGGCGAAAGGGAGTATTCCCCGCCACCCGTAACAAGGTTGGCGCTGCCGCCATGTTCATTGATCGCGGTATGAAACCAGGCGCCGCGCAGCACCAGAGCAGGGGTCACCTGCACCGCCGCCCCGATCCAGGCCATATAGGCGCTTGTGGCATAAACCGAGGGATAAGGAGAATAGCTGGCGCCGGGGTTGGAAATCGCCGTCCCGCCCCTGGCCTTGCTCCCCTGCGGTGCGGAGAGCTGCTCAAAGCCCGCATAGGCGGTCACCGGATTCAAATCCAGCTTCGCACCCGCAATCGCCTCGCGCGATGCAGTGTAGATGTTTGTGTACTGACCTCGTGAATTCTGAATCTCATCATAAATTCCGTAGATACTCAGTTTCGAGATATCATACTCCGCCGAGACGCCGTACATGTTCGAAACTTTGGTCGAGGCAAAGGTATCGCCATTACCAAACGATGCCTGCGCGCCGATTTGCAGACCACTCCAATCCGGGCTGCGATACTCCACCATGTCAGACGCACCCTGCCAATTGCGGCCATAAACCAGCGTCGAGGTTGACATGTTCTCCTGAATCATCGGATCAAAATTATAAACATCATTGTCTATGAAAAGATCTTTACCAAAAGTGACAGTCCCGAATGTTGGATTGCTCAACCCGACATAGGCCCGGCGATTAAAAATGGAGTTGGTGGAACTGTTGAATTTTCCGTTCGTTGCATTAAACCCCGACTCGATTTTGTAAACACCCGTGAGGTCCGGCGTGAGCTGAGACGACCCATAGACACCGAACATGCTGGTGCCCCAGTCATTTCCACCGGCCTGCAACAGCGTCGTGGAGCCGGTATTGCCGTTATATTGGGAAAGATCGACATTCGTATCGAGCCGTACACCAGCGTCA
>JAJYAF010000570.1 GCA_021779655.1 Pseudomonadota bacterium | reverse complement strand
CGGACGCCGCGAACCGTCATGCAGGTGTGGATGGCCTCGATCACCACTACCACCCCTTTCGCCTGAAGCTCCTCCATGAGGAGATCGGCGATCGTCTCCGTCATCCGCTCCTGCACCTGGGGGCGCCGGGCGACGCCTTCCACGACGCGGGCCAGTTTGCTCAGACCGATCACCCGCCCGTTGGGCAGGTAGCCAATGTGCGCGCGGCCCGTAAACGGCATCAGGTGATGCTCGCACATGCTGTTGAAGCTGATGTCGCGGACCAGCACGATCTCGTCGTACTTCTCCGTGAAGAACTTCCGCAGGTGCAGGCGGGGATCCTCGTGCAGGCCGCGGAACATCTCGGCGTACATGCGGCCCACCCGCGCCGGCGTTTCCTGCAAGCCTACCTCCACCGGAAGGTCGAAACCGCTGGTACCGGCAAGACCCCAGGTAAAGCCGTGATCGCTCGTCGGATCGAGATTGGCAACGTCCTGGTAGGCGCCGAATTTTATGTAGAAAAGCCGCGTCGCCCAGACTTGCAGGCGCCCGCCCCACCCCGCCACCGGATAGATGGAAACGCCCGTATCGCTCGCGGTGATGAACGGCTGGCCGCATACCGCGTTGTTCTGGAACATGCAGTATAATTCGGAGGTGGCGAATTCATTGGTCAACAAGGTACGCCCGACCAGCAAATTCACCCTGTCGTTCAGCAAT
This sequence comes from Pseudomonadota bacterium, assembly GCA_021779655.1. Next base: position 1,857 of record JAJYAF010000570.1, on the reverse strand, counting down.
TTCTGTTCATAGGTAAACTCGGTGAGCTGAAAGGTCTGGCCGCCGCCATAGATCTGCTGCACCGAAATGCTGTTATTAATGGTGTTCTGGGCAAGGTTCTTGCCCTGCCGGTCGGTGAACAGAATGTCGAAACTCCCGCCATCCAGTCCAATCAGCCTGCCAAGGTCCAAACGCGCGCCGGCCGCAAGCTCGCCCGTGTAGTCGCTTCCCTGGCGCTGCCCGCCGGCCGGATTGGCCGCGAATTCGCCCAGATATCTCCCCTCGAACTGGATCCCCTGCTGCGCCAGGCCCGTCGTCCAACGCTGGAGGTCGGGCTGCGCGAATGGGGCCCGCCAATTTTGCGCGGCGGCGGACGTTACGCCCATTGCCACGCCAATGCCGCCGGCGAAAGCCAGAATCAAAATCCGCCCCGCCCGCCGGCAGCCGGCAGCATAGCGAAACCTGTGGATTTCGTCTGGCATTTTCTCTCCCCCGGCGATTCTTCGTTCAACCAGATCAGGCTGACGCAGGAAGCGCCTGACCGAATGGGTGAAACGATTCGCTCGAACACAAACCTGAAGCTATCAGCTAATCGCTGAAATCGTCAGAAGCCTTGCCTCAATTTGGGATCGCGGCGGGCTGGTTCAATGCAGCGTCGCACTTTACCAAACCCTAATCTCACGCCCGGCGGGGTTTATGACCGGGGTGTGGGGTGTGGGGCGTTGTGCGGCGCGGCGGTCTGGGTATTCCGAGGATTTTCGGAGTCGACTCAAGAACGGTTTCAGGAAAGCTTATGAAGCGCCGGAAGCCCGGCAGGGCTATCGGCGGGTGGCGGTGCGGTCCGCCGGAGTTGAGGTTGATCCGAAAAGGGGGTCCGGCAACGCGCCACTATGCTTGCGCGATCCTTTCGGTTACAAAGAGTTTATTATAGCCATTGGAAAACGGGTGGCGAGGGGCAGGCCCATGAGCGGCGAACTTGACTTTCTGACGATCACGACGCCGTTGCCGGATTCAAGTTTTACAATTGCCGCCATCGCCGGCTCGGAGCGGCTGAGCCGGCCGTTCCGCTATGAGGTGCAGCTTCACGCCGGAAGCGCGCTGATAGATCCTGATTCCCTGCTGGATCAATCCGTTACGGTGGCGATCGCCAAGGCGGAAGGCGGCGAAGCCAAGCGGTATGTCAACGGTATCGTCTCCAGTATCCGGCAATTTCCCTCGGCAAGCGCAGAACTATGGCGCTATGAAATCAGCGTGGTGCCCAAGCTGTGGTTGCTTGGGCAAACCAAGTATTGCCGTTTCTACGAGAAGCAGTCCGCGCTCGATATCGTGATCTACGTGCTAAGCAAGTTTAACGTTCTGTTCAGTGACAAAACGTCAAGCACCTTTCCCGTGCGCGACTATTTGGTGCAGTTCAATGAATCCTATTTGGATTTCATCCAGCGGCTGATGGAAGATTCAGGCATTTTCTATTTTTTCACGCATCGCGATGGCATGCACATGATGGTCCTGGCGGACGCCAACACCGCCTTCGTAACGGTCAGTGAACCGGAAATCCACCTCGATGAAACTCATGGCGGCTTCGGTGCGCTGAACAGCTGGAACCGAACCGACCGCACGGTGATGGGAAGCGTGCGCATCGATGATTATGATCCGTTGAAGGATCAGCTTCAGCCTGGCGCGGTTTCCGGCACGGAATCAACGATCCTGAAAGCCTCGGCGGCGCCGGAGCGCAGCTATTACGTCTGGCCGGCCAAGCGCGGCACCACGAGCGAGGCGAGGCAGTTGGCGAAAACCCGCATGCTGGCGGCCGAGGCGGGGGCGCAACTTTACGCGGGCACCGGCCAGCTTGCCGCTCTTTTCGTAGGCGGAAAGTTCGTG
>JAJYAF010000569.1 GCA_021779655.1 Pseudomonadota bacterium | reverse complement strand
GCCGGGTCGCAGGTGAAGAAGGACAGGTCGGTGTAAATCCGGGCGGTGATTGGATGATAGTTTCCGGTCCCGAAATGTACATAGGGCCGCAGCGAACCGCCCTCTCGACGAACGACATAGGACACCTTGGCGTGGGTTTTCAGCCCGACGAAACCGAAAACCACCTGCACGCCGGCGGCTTCCAGCGCGCGTGAGAGGCGGATATTCGCCTCCTCGTCGAAACGGGCCCGCACCTCTACCATGGCGGTCACGGATTTACCCGCCTCGGCGGCCTCGATCAGCGCCTTGACGATAGGAGAATCCCGGCTGGTCCGGTAGAGGGTCTGCTTAATGGCAACCACCGCCGGGTCGACCGCGGCCTGGCGCAGAAACTGCACGACAACATCAAAACTTTCGAACGGATGATGTACCAGGATGTCCTTGGCCCGGATGGCGGCGAAACAATCGCCGCCATAATCGCGGATGCGCTCGGGAAAGCGCGGCGTGTAGGGCGTGAAGACCAGGTCTGGCCGGTCATCGACAATCAGTTGCTTGACGTCGACCAGGCCGATGATGCCGTTTTCGATGTAAATCTCATCCTGCGGGGCGTCGATTTCGCCGATCACGAGGTCGCGCAGATCCTCCGGCATGTCGGCCGCGATGGTCAACAGTATCGCAACCCCCCGGCGGCGCCGCTTGAGCGCGGTTTCATAGGATGAAACGAGATCTTCCGCCTCTTCCTCGAACTCCACGTCAGTATCGCGGATCAGGCGGAACAGGCCGGAGCCTTGCGGACGGAAACCCGGAAACAGCCGGTTCATGAACATGCTGACCAGCTCTTCGAGCATGATGAAGCGTATTGGCTGATCCTCCGCCTGCGGCAGGCGCACAAAGCGCTCCACCTGCGCCGGCATGGGAATGAGTGCCGACATCATGCCCTGATCATCATCGCGCGCGAGCTTCAGTGCCAGCACAAGGCCCATATTGGGGATGAAGGGAAAAGGATGCGCCGGATCGATGGCAAGCGGCGTGAGCACCGGGAAAACATTTTCCATGAAGTAGGAATCGAGAAACTGGATATCTTCCGGCGTGAGCATGGCGCGCGAGCAGATGACGATGCCGGCCACCGCCAGCAGACCGCGCAGATTGTTGAAAGCCGCCTGCTGCGCCGCGATCAGGCCATGGGCGCGGGCATTGATGGCGGTGAGCTGCTGGGCCGCGGTCATTCCGTCCGCCGAACGCTCAAGAAAGCCGGCGCGGATCTGGCCGATCAGACCGGCGACGCGGACGGAGTAGAATTCATCGAGATTGGAGGCGCTGATGGAAACGAAGCGCAGGCGCTCCAGCAGCGGGTGGCTGGGGTTTTCCGCTTCCGCGACCACGCGGAAATTAAAGTCGAGCCAGGAAAGCTCCCGGTTGATAAAGCGCGATGGCGAGTCCGGGGCGATTTGGGCGGCAAACGGCGCGTTGACCTGATCCATCCTCTCCTCCTAGCCCGCCGGCCGAAACTTACGGGCGCGCTACCGGCTGAAAGCTATTGCGGGCGCACTCTGGCAGAGGCTTCAAACATGGACAAGGTCAGCCAAAACCTCCGCTGCCAGGGTCCGGGTGACTTTGCCTCCCGTGGCGAGCGCGGCATGATCCAGCCGCGCGATCGCTTCACGCAATGCGCCGGGCGTGCGGGGAAGCCGGGTGAGCAGGAACTGGCCGACCTGCGGGGGCAGCACGAGCTGGCGGCTGGCGGCCAGGTGGAACAGCAGCATGTTCAGCATGGCCTCATCCGGCGCGGAAATTTCAACCACCATGCTCGCGCGCAAGCGGCTGGCGAGATCGGGCAGTTTGCTGGCCTGGCGGGCGGGTGGACAGCGCGCCGTCAGCAGAACCGGGCGATGCGCCTCGGCGGCCGCGTTCAGCAAATGCAAGAGCGCGGTCTCCTCCGGGACGAGATCGGCATCGTCGATGGCGATTGCCGTGGCCGGCGGGCTGACCAGGCCACGCAGGCTGCTCCCCCGGTAGATGGTTGCGCCCACGGAGCGCGCCCAGATGTGCAGCATGAAGCTCTTGCCGCAACCGGGTTCTCCCCAAAGCACCATGCGGCCATTGGTCCAGCCTTCCGGCCGTTCCAGCCAGCTTCGCGCCAGCGCGTTGCAGGGAGCGGCGAAAAATTCCACGGGGTCGTAAAGCGGTTCCTCCGCGAACGGCAGGGGTAGCTGCCGCATTAAATTATGATGAATCCATCGGCATATCCTGCCGGACGCGTGCTTCCACGCGGGGAGAATCCCCGGGTGAACCTCCGGGCGGGGCGACCGCGGGCTGCGGTATATCGAGATAGAGCGGGCTTTGCAGATACCGCTTGAGCCAGAAGCGGGCCAGCACACCGATCGTCGCCATCACCGGAACCGCGAGCATGATGCCGAGAAACCCGAACGTCGCGCCCCCTGCCAGCAGCGCGAAAATCACCCACACCGCCGGCAAGCCCACGCGGTCACCAAGGAAGCGGGGCTGAATGACATAATCGTTCAGCGCCTGGCCCACCGCGAACACCACGGCGACCGAGATGACGCCATGCCAGCC
>JAJYAF010000568.1 GCA_021779655.1 Pseudomonadota bacterium | reverse complement strand
GGCGCCCGCCATTGGCGATCATCCGGCCGTTATTCGCAAGCCGCGCCGCCACATCCCGCATCACCGCATTCTTCATGCCTTTCGTGAGCACGGCGCTTTCGGCGTAGACGCTCTCGCCGGATGGCTGGACCAGAACGACATGACCTTCCGCCGTCACCACATCGGTATTGCGATTCAAGACGATCTTGTCGGCATAAAGGGTCTGGCCATTCTGCCAGGCGCGCACGTGGCCGGCGGCGATGACGATATTGCGGCTCTTGTCGTAGCTCACGGTATCGGCAAGAAACGTCACCGGCGCCGCGGACGAGGGTGGCGCGGTTTGCGCCCGCCCGCCCGGGATAGCACAAAACACGGCCAGCGCGGCCAGCGCGGCGCGCGCGAGCTTGAGCAATTCGCCGCGCCCGGGCGATTCCCCGGCCGGCCGCGAAGGGCGGCGTATGGGCTCAGCCATCTTCCAGGTGCAGCAGCAGGGCGAGGGAGAGAAGCATGCCGGCCACCGCCGGCGCCCAGGCCGCCAGAATGACCGGAATGGCGCCGGAGGTGCCGAACTGGTCGGCGACGTCCGAGATCATGAACAAGGCGAAACCGCAGGCTACCCCGCTGACCAGCATTTGCGTGGCGCCGCCACGGCGGGAAGGACGCATGGAAAAACCGGCCGCGACCAGCGCCATGGTCGCGCAGAGCAGGGGCAGGGCGAGCAGGGCCTGGAAGGCGAGCTGATGCTGAATGGCGGAAAAGCCGGAACGCTTCAGAAGTCGGATAAAGCCCGGCAGCGCCCAGAACGACAAGGCGTTGGGGGAGGCGAAGCTCTCCTGCACCCGGTGGACGGTGAGGTCCGTGGGAAAAGCGATCTGCCGCACGAAGCGCGGCTCCCCGCCGGGTACCAGCACCGAAACATCCTCGAGATGCCACGCGTCGCGGCCCAGCGTCGCATGCGCGGCTTCCAGCCGTTGCAGAAGCTGCGTGTCGCTGTCCAGCCGCAGCACGCTGACATGGTCGGCGCTGAGAATATCTCCGGTCAGCCGGACATTGCGCGCATGCAGCACCGCGAAGCCTTGCTGTCTCAGCCCCGTATCGGCCTGACGCACCCAAAGCTCCCCGCCCTGGAGAGAGAGCGGTCCGCTATTGGCGCCGAGATAGGCATTATAGAGGGTTTCGGCCCGCGCGAACATGATCGCCGAAAGCGGGCTCAAGGCGGCGGTGGCCGCGGCGCCCAGAAAAACGGCAAGCAGAACCGGCGCCGCCAGGAATTGCCAGGCGGAAACCCCGGCCGCGCGCGCCACAACCAGCTCGGAGGAACGGCTCAAGCGCCAGAAGGCGAAGATTCCGCCCAGCAGCACCGCGAAAGGCAGAATTTGCATGCTCAGCCAGGGAACGCGCAGCAGCTCCATCTCGGTCACGACGCCGAACGTCGCGGCCGGCGCGCTCACCGATTCGCGCAGCAGTTCCAGAAAGTCGAACAACGCCACCAGGCCGGTGAGCGCGGCGATCATCACCGCCACGGCGATGATGAACTGCCGCCCGAAATAAACCGCGAGCGTGAGCGGGATGGAGCCGAACCTGCGCGCCAGCATGTTCAGCCGCCGGCCGGAAAAAAGCGGTAGCGCTGCCATGCGGACAGGCGGCGCGGCAGGAACAGCAGCCCGGCCGCCACTGCTCCGGGAGCGATGGCGGCGAGCCAGATCAGCGGCAGCAGTACGGGATGCTTCCCGGCGAAATTGATCACGCCAAGATCGAGCGCCACCAGCAGAGTTACGGCGCAGACGGCAAGAAAGAGCCGGAGCATGCCGCCATGGCGGCGGAACGCGCCGCCCAGTGTCGTGAACAGGGCGATCAGCGTGAAGCCGATGACGTTGAGCGGCGCGGTCAGGCGGCGTTGCGCCTCAACCACCCATTTCGCCCGCTGTGCGGGGGTGAGCCAGGGAAAGGGATGCATGAGCTGGCCGAACGAGACGGCGGCCGGATCCGCCAAATTCATCGCGTTGTCTTGCTGGCCGGTGGTGAGGTTGATCGTGTTGCGCTGGAAGGTAAGCATGTCCAGCCGGCCGGTCCTCGGGTCCAGTTGTTCGCGTGAGCCATGGACCAGCGCGATTACCGGGCCTTGCGGCGTGACCACGAGCTGGCCGGAGCGCGCCAGAATGGTGGCGGGCGAGCCGGCCTGCCGGCCGTCTTCGATCAGGATGCCCTTCAGGCTGTTATCCGGAGCGCGCGATTGCACATAAACGGTGACCTGTTTGGATGCCATGGTGAAGACACCCGGCTCCAGCAGGAAAGCCGCGATCTGGTTGCGGATTTCGAACTCGTAGTTGCGGAAGGCCCTCAGGCTGGCGGGCACCAGAGCCAGGTTGAAGAAATAGCAGACCAGCATGGTCACGCCCGCGATGATCATGGCCGGGCGGGCGAGCGCAAGATCGGACATCCCGGCGGCGCGCATCACGGTAAGCTCCCGGTCGCCGCCCAGCCTGGCATAAATAGAAAGCACCACGATGAAGCAGGTGATCGGCAGGATGGTAGCCACGAAACCCGGCACCAGCAGCAAAGTAAGCTTGACGAAAA
>JAJYAF010000567.1 GCA_021779655.1 Pseudomonadota bacterium | reverse complement strand
CCACCGGCTCATAAAAACGCCGCTCGCCACCTTGCGGCAACGGAAACACAACCTCTCCGCTCTCGCGCCGCCGCCCGCCCAGCAGGCGCGGCCCCTGCGGCGTCTCGATGAACAAATCAGGCGCAATCGCACGCATCAGCCGAGCCTCCGCACCGGGTCAGCGCCGTCCCAGCCCAGCGAGAGGCTCTTGATATAGGCAAAACTGTCCAAAATGGCCTGATTCGGCTTCAGCACCTCCACCAGCGAGCCGGGGCCGCCGCCGGTGCTGGCATAAATCGCCTCCACCCCGCCCGCCAGCGTAAGCTCCTGCACCACCGCCGCACCGGCCGCCGCCATGGCGGCGCGCGCCCGCTCCATATCCCCGGTGAGCAGGCAGACATGGTGCAGCCCCTCGCGCCCCTCATCGCGCCAGGTTTTATAGATCGAGGGCGTATCGTTGTGCTGCACGATGATCTCGATCTGCAAATCGCCCCAATAGCCAAGATAGAGCGAGAAATCGATGTCCGCAGGCACCCCCTTGTAGGCGGCGGTCTCGGCCTGAATATGCTCCAGCAGCACAAACGGCCCAGCGCCCATGGTCTGCGTCCAGTACTTCAGCGCCGCGTCCACATCCCCGGGAACAAAGGCGAGCTGCATGACATCGCCAATACCGGCAATCGTATTCCTGCGCATCCGTTCGCTTCCTTTTATACTTTTGTTGTTATTTTGTATAATCATAAAAGTAAAAACCCGGCAAGATATTCCGTCCGCATTGCATAAACTATTATATTATTATACTTAAATTGTATATATATTATCCGGAAATCGGACACGCACAACAACCGGGAGAAACGAAGTGGACCTAGGATTAGCTGGCAAAAAAATCATCATCTCCGGCGGCAGCCGCGGCATCGGCCGCGCCATCGCTGAAACATTCGCGGCCGAGGGGGCGGATGTCGCCTTTTTCTCGCGCAACCCCGCGCAGGTTGAGGACACCCGCGCCGCCCTGGCCAAATTCGGCCATAAGGTGGTGGGCGATGTTCTGGATATGCAGGATATGGACGCCTACAAGGCCTGGCTGGTAAAGGCCGCGCAAGCCATGGGCGGCTGCGACATCTTCATCCACAACGCCAGCGCCTCCGGCTCCCAGGCCGCCACGGACTGGCAGAAATGCCTGGACGTGGACATTCTCGGCGGCGTGGCCGGGTGCGAAACGCTGGAGCCCTACCTCGCGGCTTCCGGCACCGGCGCGGTGATCATCCTTTCCAGCACCGCCGCGGTTGAAACATTTTTCGTGCCGCAGGCCTTCAACGCGCTGAAGGCCGCCCTGCTCACCTATTCCAAGCAGCTCTCGCAGCATTGGGCGGCCAAGGGCATCCGCGTCAACGCCGTCTCGCCGGGCCCCGTCTCCTTCCCCACCGGCAACTGGCAGGCGCTGAAGGGCGTCATGCCCGAAGTCTACGAGGCCACCGAGAAAGCCATTCCGCTCGGGCGCATGGGCAAGCCGGAAGACGTGGCGCGGGCCGTGGTGTTCCTCGCCAGCCCGGCAGCGAGCTACATCACCGGCACCAACCTCATCATCGACGGCGGCTACACCAAGCGCGTGCAGTTCTGAGCCTTGCGCCCCGGGCCTGCACCAGCCCGGGGCCCCGCGCGCGCAAGCACGATGGACGCCGCCCTTCCGCCGGGCTAGGCAGGCCCGGACGCGCCGCTGCGGCGCAACATAACCGGCCATATTGGATTCGCGCATGAGCATCGCCCACCCCCGCCCCGTCCTCGCCACCCACAGCGGCAAATTCCATTGCGATGAGATTTTCGCCTATGCCGTGCTGCGCCTGGCGCTGGATCTGCGCCAGCCCGGCCTTGACCATACGCTGCTGCGCACGCGCAACCCCGCGCTGATTGATCAGGCCGATATCGTCTGGGATGTCGGCAGCGTGTTCGCCCCGGAGCATAACCGCTTCGACCATCACCAGCGCGGCGCGCCGCTGCGCCCTGATGGCACGCCCTTCTCCTCCGCCGGGCTGGTCTGGCAGGTCTATGGCGAACGGGCCGTGGGCGCATTGCTCCGCCCCGCGGGCGCCACCGGCTTTGCCGCCGCCATCGCCGCCGAGCTCGATGCCGGTCTCGTCCTGCGGATCGACGAAATCGACAACGGCGTCTCCGCCAGCGGCCCTCTGGCACGTGACTCTCTCGGGCTCGCCTCGCTCATCGGCGAATTCAACCCGCCATGGGACAGCCCGGCCGCCAACGGGCCAACGGCCGGCGACGAAGCCTTCCTCGAAGCCACCGCCTTCCTCACCGCCACGCTCGCGCGCCGCGTTGAATCCCTGCGCGCCCGCCATGCCGCCGAGGCCGCCGTGCTGGCCGCGCACCAGCGCAGCGAAGACCCCCGCCTGCTGATCCTGGAAACCGGCATGCCCTGGAAAAACGCCGTCTTCACGCACGGCCTGCCGGTGCTCTTCGCCGTCTCCCCCGCCTCCAACGGCAATTGGATGCTCGATACCGTCCCCCCCGAGCCGGGCTCGTTCGACCAGCGTCTCCCCCTGCCTGCCGCCTGGGCCGGACTCCAAACCGAGGATC
>JAJYAF010000043.1 GCA_021779655.1 Pseudomonadota bacterium | reverse complement strand
GTGGCGACTGGTTCTTCACGCTCTGGCAGCCGGATCATGTCCCGGATGGGGAAGGCGGTTTTCTTCCCTTCGCCGCCTCGCCGCCGGAGCGGCTCGCGCAGGAGCCGGCCTGCTGGGAACTCACGCCCGGCGCCGCCTGGCACGGGTTCGGCGGGCTGGAGCCGGGCTATTGCATGCTCGACCCGATCAAGGTCTCGCTCATCACGCCGGGGATCGATCCTTCGGGGCTGCCGGCGGCGGAGGGAATCCCGGCGCCGCTGGTTTCCGCCTATCTCCAGGCTCGCGGCATCGTGCCGGAGAAGACCACCAACTTCACCATCCTGTTTTTATTTTCCATCGGCGTGACCAAGGGAAAATGGGGCTCGCTCGTCAGCGCCTTGATCGAGTTCAAGCGCGATTACGACGCCAATACCCGGCTTGCGCATGTGCTGCCGGAGCTGGTGGAGGCGGATCCGAAAGCCTATGGCGAACTCGGCCTGCGGGATTTGAGCCGAGCGATGTTCGCCGCCATGCGGGAGCACCGGCTGCCGGAATTGATGTCCAAGGCTTACGACACGCAGCCGGTGCGCGCCCGCACTCCCGCCAATGCCTACCGGGCGCTGGTGCGCGGCAATTGCGCGGTCGCGCCCCTGGAAAAACTCGCCAATGCCGAGGCCGGCACGGCCGCCGTACCCTATCCGCCCGGTATTCCCCTGGTGATGCCTGGCGAATTTTTCGGCCCTGCGGACGGCCCGATTCTTGGCTATCTGAAAGCGCTGGAGGCGTTCGACCGGGCCTTTCCGGGCTTCGGCCACGATACGCATGGCATCGAAATCCAGGACGGGGTATATTACGGAACGCGTCTGACCCGGATCTGAGCCGCCGGCCCATGCACAGACCGCCCAACTCGTTTCACGGTTGCACCAAATAGGAGAACCACCATGCTCGCAGATTCCCCGCTGAAGGCGGCAGACATCATGACGCAGAACGTCATCACCGTGACGCCCAATGCTTCCCTGCGCTATGTTGCCAAGTTGCTCGCACGCAATGGAATAAGCGGGCTGCCCGTGGTGGAGGATAGCGGCCGGGTGGTGGGCATGGTAACTGAAACGGACCTTTTGCGCTGGCATGACGACGCGCCGGAAAACCAGGCCTGGTGGCTGGATATGCTGGCGGAAGGCTTCGAACTCTCGCCGGATTTTCTCGATAATGTGCGCTCGGAGCGGGAGAAAGTGGCGAATTTCATGAGCCGGACCGTCCTCGCCGTGGACGAGACGACGCCGCTTTCCGAGGTTGCGAAGCGCATGGTCGAGGCGAAGGTGAAGCGCCTGCCCGTGCTGCGGGACGGCAGGCTGGTTGGCATTATCAGCCGTTCCGACCTCGTGCGCGTCCTGGCCGGCTGATCGGCCGCGCGAAATCAAAGCCCTATGCCAGCCCGCCACCTGTCCGGAAGAGTCAATTTCAGTTGGCGGGCTGGCATCAGGCGTTCGAAACCGGTTCGCCCGAAGCAAGCGCTTGCAGCTTTGCGCGATTCCTGATGAGCACATGACGGGCGGTTGGGAGGGCTAGAACCCTGTCCCGCTCCAGTTGCGTGAGCGTGCGCGAAATCGTCTCGGTTGTCAGCCCCAGATAATCGGCAATGTCGTGCCGCGCCATCGGCAGAACGATGTCGGACCCGGATGCGGCCATCGCAAGCTCCAGGAGAAAGCTCGCGACCCGTTCCACGGCACTGCGGCGGCCCAGCATCAGCGCGTGGCTTTGCGCGCGATGCATCCGGTGGATGGCGTAGGAGGCGATTTCACTGTTGAAGCCGGCAGTGGCGCCAGACGCCTCGATGCTCTTGCGGCGATAGGACACGATTTTCGCGTTGCAGACCGCTTCGGCGGAAAGCGTGTGTTTGCTGCCGGCCTCCAGCCCGAAGATTTCGCCGGGACCGTAGAACGCATCGATCTGCCTGCGGCCGTCATGCAGGAAATTGCAGGTGCGAACCCAGCCGCTGATGATCGAGAAAACCGAGGCAGCGTGATCTCCGGCGCCGTAGATTTCTTCATCCTGCTCCACGTGCAGCAGATTTCCAGGCAGGTTGATCCGAGTCCGGTTCTGAACGGCCCCAACATCCGGGTCGAACCCATTTGCCTGATCGGCATAGGTGGTTTGCACGGAATGTTGGCTCTGTAAGGACATCGCAAGCTCCCGAATGCTGAATGTCCCCTGTCCTACCGAAGGGCTGACGTTCGAGCTATTCGGCGGAACGCTACGGGGTTCTACGTAAACGCCTTGGCGGCCTGAACGGGAAGGGCCGCATGCGCGTCCGCCACCGCCGCGCCCCAGCGCGCGCGGAAGTTTTCCACGCTGAAGCGCTCCGCCCAGGCGCGGCAGGCTTGTGGATCGATCACGGCCTCCTCGAATTTCTCGACCGCGCGGATGAGCGCCTCGACCGCCTGACTTTCGAAGAAAACGCCGGTTGGCGGTCTCCCGCCGGGATCGTCGAGGCCAATGACGGTCTCCAGCGCGCCACCTTTCCCGAAGGCGATAACCGGCGTGCCGCAGGCCTGCGCCTCCACCGGCACGATGCCGAAATCCTCCTCCGCCGCGAAGACGAAGGCGCGGGCGCGCTGCATATGATCACAAAGTACCGCGTGCTCCTGATAGCCGAGCAGACTGACATTGGCGCCGGCGCGGTTGCGGATACGGGCCATTTCCGGGCCGTCTCCGATGACCACCAGCCGGCGCTCCGGCATGCTGGCGAATGCTTCGACGATGAGATCGATCCGCTTGTAGGGCACCATGCGGGAGGCCGTGAAATAGAAATCCTCCTTCTCGCGCTTTAGCGGGAAGGCATGAATATCCACCGGCGGGTTCACAACGATGGCCTCCCGGCGATAGGTTTTTTGAATTCTTTTGGCGATATACGCGGAATTGCCGATGAATTGATCCACACCGGACGCGGTGCGCATATCCCACAGGCGCATATAATGCAGGATCATGCGGGCGATCGCGCTCCTGGCCCCTCGGGTCAGCCCGGTCTGCCGGAGATATTGATGCTGCAAATCCCAGGCATAGCGGATCGGCGAATGGCAGAAGCAGATATGTAGCTGATCCGGCCCGGTTATGACGCCTTTGGCGACGGCATAGCTGCTGGAAATGACAAGGTCGTACTCGGAAAGATCGAACTGTTCGACCGCGAACGGCATCAGGGGCAGATAGGAGCGGTATTTCGTTCTGGCGAAGGGGAGTTTCTGTACGAAGGTCGTGCTGGCGCGTTTGCCGAATAGTTGCGCCCGCTGGTCATCCGAAAGAAAATCCACGACCGAGTAGAGATCGCAATCCGGGTAGAGCGCGATAAGTTCCCGCAAAACCCGTTCCGCGCCGCCGTAGACCACCAGCCAGTCATGGACAATGGCGATGCGGCGCGGGCTCGGTGCCGGCCGGTTCATCCCGCCTCGTTCGAATTCGGACAAATAATAGTTCAAACGCACCACCATCCCGGATGTTGCGGTGCAGTAAATCAAGAATGCGGCTGTCCGGAAAGGGCTTCAAACAACTAAAATTAAATTAATTTTTAGGAAGACGGGGAACCGAGCCGGAGACTCAGGAGAATCAGCGGAGTGTCAGGAATGGACCCAGCCGCCATTGACATAATAATACAGGCCGGCGCTGGTCGCGGCGGTGTTGATGCCGAGTGATCCGTTCGGGAATTTTCCGGCGGGCGGCGTGCCGCTGAACGCGATGATCTGGGGCGCCTGTCCGGCGGAGAGGCCGTTGTTTTCGCTTCCGATATAGAGACCGTTCGGCGCGTATGGGCCGGGCAGCGGGTTCGGCGCGGATGGCCGGTCGCTGGAGATCATCAGGCCGATGACATAGATCGTCTGGCCGACCCCGTTGCCGAATATCTGGCATTGCAGCAGCGTGCTGGCACCCAGATCCGCGGGCAGCATGCCCTGGTAGAATTGCTCCGAAAACCCTATGCCGCCGCGGCCAGAGGGTGCGCCAGCGAAGGTCTGCTGGTTGTTCGCCGAAAGCCGCATCACCACCTGGCTCGCCGTGCCGGTGCCGCTCGAATACAGCCAGGCATGCATGCAGACGGTCCGGTTCGGGTTGATGCCCGCCATGCTGATGGGGATCTGCACGAACGGCGTGGCGGAGGGGTTGGTTATGATGATGACGTTCGGATTATTGCCCTCCCGGTAGACCTCCTGTGGGACTGTCACTCCCGCGAGCGCACCGGCTAGGAGCGTCGAAAGCGGGGCCACGGTCACCGTCGAGCCGCCGTTGACGATGGTCCAGTTGGCGGGAACTTCCGGATTGAGCACCAGATTGCCCTTGGCGAGCAGGTCCGCCCGGATGATCTGATCCTTGCGTTTCAGGTAGTCCCGGCCGGTATCGGGGTTGCGGACATCGAGGCGACCATAGGGATAGGAGCCATAGACCACGGAACCGGCGAACAGGTCGAGATCCATGTCGCCATTGGTGTTCGGATCGATGGAACCGATATAGGCGACCGCAGTCGAGCCGGCGGGATAGCCCGAGATGAAGGACGCGCCATTTGCGACATTCTTCGAAGGTCCTTTCAGCGTGGAGAGCTGGCCCCGCAGGGTGAAAAAATATTGCCTCGGCGTGCCGATGACGGCGCTCGGCAGTTGAAAGGTTGAAAGCCATCCTCCGTTCGGGAACATGTCCAGCAGCAGGTCAAGGGCATTGGAGGAGGGAAGCGTGCGAAACAGCGTTTCGCCGAGGGCTTCAAAGGAACAGCCATAGAACTCCCAGCGGCCGGCGTAGGTGTATGTGCCGCCGTCATTGAGCGTGTCGATACCGATCGCGCAGAATCCCATATGGCAGCGCACGGCGCGGAAGCTAATACCTCCGTTGGTGCCGCTGACCACGCCCGTTCCGGCAAGGATCGCCGCCCAGACGCCGGTGAGATTGCAGCCTTCGAAATAATAATCGTAGTTGTTCTGGCGGCAATAGACGCCGAAGAAGCCTGCCCATTCGCAATTATAGGAAAAGACATGGCCGGTCGGGCTGTCGAGCACCAGTCCGTATTTGGCCGTATTGGCAAAGCAGTTCCGGTAGATGCCGGTTGATTCCGCGCGGAAGCAGGCCGTTCCGGCCTTGAACGCCGACAAATGCGGATATCCGGTGGCGGTGACGCTGATCGGGCCGCCGACGGTTTGCGGCGCGCTGAGATTATAGGTTCCATCTCCTCCGGTGCCGGTCCCGAAGCCGGTGATCGTGCAGAAATTGGTCATCCCCGGACCCGATACGGTTTGCCCTATCGCCCATGCCCCGTGGGTTCCGGAAGCCGTCATCACATTCCCTGAAAAGGTGCAGGTTGCGCTGGCGAGTGCCGGCAGCCAGCCCGAAGAGACGACATTGGCGATCGCGGGCGTGCCGTCAGGGCCGTAGATGCACAGGTCCGAGACCAGAAACGAGCCGCCGCCGGCCGGGTTGCTGGTCAGCGCGGTTGCCATTTCCGTAACGGTGGTGGGCCGGAAGTTGATGATGGTGCCATGCCCGGCGCTGGTATTCGCGGCTTCGCCGCGAGTCCATGCCGCCGTCGCCACCATTGGGGTTTTCAGTAACCAGCTTCCCGTTCCCTGGGACGGAATGAACACGGTTTTGCCGTTCGCCGCCGCGAAGGCATCCGCGGCGGCCCAGGCCGGCTGCATATCGGTAACGCCATCCGCCTTGGCGCCGAATTGCAGGATATTGACCTCCTTGCCGCCGATGTCCTGAAGGTACCAGTGCCGGCCCGCACCATCGGTAATCGAGGGCGCGCCGGTATTGGTCTGTGTATAGAACGCGCCGCCGCCATCACCGGCGCTGAAGTAGCCGCCCGTGCGCAAGCCGGGGGAAGTGCCGCTATAGCTGCCGATCGCGGCGACATTCGCGAGATAAGTGTAAACGGCGGCATTCTGCGCCGCGCCGACGATCCGGCTGTCATTGCCGGCGGCGGCCGTGCTGCCGGTGGTTCCAAGCGATACGTTCAGCACGCCGCCGGCGGCTGTCAGGCCGACCGAACCCGCCAGCGCGTTGGCGAGCTGGGAAGTGGTTACGGCACCCTGCATGCCGGCGACCGAGGAAACCGGGTTGACCTGTCCGTTGATATTGCTCCACTTGCTGCCGTCCCAGATGATCCAATCACCTGCCTGCCAGCTGGAGACACCGTTGATCGTCGGCGTGCCGGAGACGCTTACGATATAATAGCCGCCGACCGGCGAGGGGACGTTCGGGGCGACCCCCGATTGAATCAGCGGTGTGTTGGTGGAGGCATTCCAGGTGCCGAGATAATGATTTGCGCCCAGAACGGAACCTGGCAGGCTGGATAGAGGGATCAGGTTGTTCGCATCCGATTGGACCGGCCCGAGGGGTTGGCCAAGGCTTGAGATCGGGATGGCCCCATTGGCGGTGGACTGCGCGGCGGCGGCGGCGGCGGCGATTATCTGGTCGGCCGGGGTCATGTAGCCCACCGGGGACATGGCTTCCCGCAGTTGCGCTATGGTATACATCGCGCCTTGCTGCGCGACCGGATCGGTAACGGGGACCAGGACAGTATCCGCCGGCGTCGTGCTAGTGGATTGCGACATGATCAATAACCTTTTCTTCTCAAGGGCGAGGGGTGGCAAAGAACAACAAACGCCTTCGGCGACCTGTCCTGGGCATGATCGTCGCCGGCAGGACGTCGTTTCGGCAAAGCGGGTAACAAATTTCGAGTTGATACCAATCCGCGAAAACGCGGATTGGTATGCGCGCGGGGCGGCCGCGCGCGGAATCAAAGCCTTATACCAGCCCGCCAATTGATTGATTCCGCCGGTCAGATGGCGGGCTGGTATAAGATTGCGCTATACCGCAAGCCATTCGGGTGCGAAAGCACGAACCGACATAATGTTAGCAAAATTAAGCGACGGCGAAACCCCGCCGACGCCCGGCGTGCGGAATCCTCCCGGAGAGGATAATACCCGGGCGCGAAAGCCTTGCCGGTATAATACCAGTCAGCCTTAGGGCTGACTGGCTGCGCGCGGGGTTGGCCGGGCGGCCGCGCGAAATCAAAGCCTTATGCCAGCCCGCAACTGTCTGATAGAGTCAATGAATTGGCGGGCTGGTATAAGTCTTGCGATAGGGTTCGGCTTATTATAGGTCAAAGCAGGTGAAGATCGGCCTTGAAAACCGGGCTGCGGGTCGTTTGGATCAAGCAAGCAGGCGTTTCGGACGGGGCCTGCCAAAGGAGCCGCCCGCCCGATGAACTTCGACATCCGCAATGAGACGGTCCGGGGCTACCTGCTGCTCGGGGTCTTTTTCATCCACGGCCTGTATGGGCTGATCTGGTGGATGGATGATTGGCACCAGGCGCCGATCAGCTTTTCGCTGGTCAAGATCATTTCGCCGCAAATTTCGATCTATTTTTTCATCAGCGGCTTATCCATGCGGTCGATCGGAAAGAAATCGCTGCGGGCCGTTCTGCCGCAATCGCTGATGCTGATCCTGGTTGCCTGGGTCTCGGAGGGGGCTGGCCTCGTCATGCAGAACACGTTTTATGGCGGGTCCGGCTATGGGATGCATTTCATCCGGCTGGATGTCGCGCCGATGATTTACGGCACCGGCGGCTGCACCTTCGTGACCTGGTTTTTCACGGTGCTCGCGGTCACGCGGCTGCTTGCCTGGCTGTTCGAGCGTAATAAATTCGGGTTCGTCGGCGCCTGGCTCCTGATCGCGGGCTTGGTGATGCTCGCGAAGCGGCTGCACCTTCCGGACAACCTCTGGGAGTGGCGAAACTGGCCGGCGGCGACGCTGTTCACCATCCTTGGCATGCATTTGAAGAAGGATTGGCAGGTTCCGCGCTGGCTGGGGATGGCCGGATTGGTAGGCGGCCTGCTGCTCACCTGGTTCAACGTGCCTGGAATGTGGCATACGCGCCCCTGCCTGACATGCCATATCAATTTCGTGGCCCAGCCGATGGTGGGATCCTACGGCTTTCTCCCGGCCTTTCTCGCCGAGGCGGGGCTGTTTTTTCTGTTTTTCCTCTATGCGGCGCAATCTCCACCCGCGCTGATCGGCCGGATCGGACGCTATTTCGGCCGGGCCTCGCTGCAATTCCTGCTGCTGCATGGCTGGCTGGTGGTGGGGCTGGAGCCGGCGATCGCGGCGCAGTTGCCGCAACGGGAGAGCATTTTGCTGGTCGTTGCGATCCTGGTTATCACGCCGCTCGTGCATGCGATATTCTTCAAATATATGGAGAACATGCTGAACAGGATTCTCGCGGCCTGCTTCGCCTATGGCCGGTCGGCCATCGATTTCTGCTACAGGATCGTGCATTGGGGGCGCTTGGGCGGTATGGGACTGCTCCGGCAATGAATGCCTGCGCGGGTGCCGACCGATACCGGAAGGGGCCGGGTTGATGGCTGACGCGCCCCTGATCTCGGTGGTGATACCGGCCCGCAACGCCGCAGCGACCTTGGCCGAGACGCTGACCAGCCTGCTCCGCCAGAGCGAGACCGACTGGGAGGCGTTCATCATCGATGACCGCTCAACCGACGCCACGGCCGAAATCATTTCCGAATACGTGGCGCGCGACCAGCGTTTTTCGGCGATCCTGGGAGAAGGCAAGGGGGTCGGCGCCGCCCGCAACCTCGGCATAGCCCGTGCGCGGGGCAAGTGGCTGCATTTCCTCGATGCGGATGACTGGACGGACCCGCGCTTTTTCGAGAAGCTGCTGGCCGCCTTGCGGTGGAATCCCGGCGCGGTGGCCGCCTTCTGCGGCTATCGCCGGGTGATGCCGGGTGGGCTGATCACTGAATCATATCGCATGCCGGTCGTGCCGGATGACCCCTTCGAGGATTTCGCGCGCGGCTGCCTGGTGGCGATCCATGCCGTGCTGGTGGAGCGGGAGACCATCGTTCGGCTTAAGGGATTCGATCCTGATCTGACGAATTGCGAGGACTGGGATCTTTGGCAGCGGGTCGCCCGGTTCGGCCGGCGTTGGATATTGGTGGATGAGAGCCTGGCCTATTACCGGACGGACGGGCCCTCCCTCAGCCGGAACGTGGACTGGCTGCTTGCTCATAGTCGCATGATCATCGGCCGTGGCTTCGGAGAGGATTCGCGGCTCGCCGGAATGGCGCCGGAGCACGCCGCCGGCGCCTCGCTTGCGCGCGGGAGCAAGGAACAGGCGCTCGCCTATAACGCGCTTTGGACCTTGGGCATGGATTGCGGCGCCGGTGGCCCCGGCTTCGTGGACGAAGCCATGTTGCGGTCCTTTACCGAGGCCGCGATGGAGGCTTTCGCCATTGCCACGGTGATCTTCGAAGGGCTGGTCGTCGGGTCGCGATCCATGCCGGAGCAAATGGCTGAGCGCTGGCCGGCCTATGGCGAGAAACTGACCCGGCTGATCGCCTGGCTTGGCGAGGTTTGGAACGATCCGGAGGTGGCCCGCGCCATCCAGTATCATCTGGAGGAGCGCATCCTCTATTCCGAGAAATTCAGCGTGCCACGGCGGCTTGCCCTTACCCAGAGCGTACGGGTCGATCTCACCGACCCGCCGGAGACGGCGCTGCCGCCGGGGGTTGACCGTCTTTATGTCTGCGTCACCGAAGGCGAACAGGTCCAGGTGCATGTGACCGTTGCCGCCCTGGGCACGTTCACCAGGCGGCAATGGCTGCTCACGCGCGGCGTTCGCACCGGAATGGGGTTCCGGCGCTGGCATAAGGCGCAGGGCATGAAGGCCTGGTATTGGCTGCTGCGCCAGATGGCGGGCATGCTTTGGCGCAACCCCGGGCTGCTGCGCCGCCGTTCGGCGCTGCGGGAGGCATTGGGGCAAGCGGGTGAGCAGGCCCGGCTTCGGGTTCTGGGCCCGCTCAACCCGCCGGGCAGCCACGCGGCGCGGCTTGAAGAGGTAAAAGTCTGGGCCGCGGCTTATGCCGCCGAACACGGCGTGGTGGACCCGGTGCGACTGCCCCAGCGCCCGCAGGAAGACGGCGTGGATCACGATAACCGGCAAGGGCATTTCGAAAATCTTTTCGCAATCGAAGACCCCTGGAATTACGGCTCGGCCTACGAGGAGCAGAAATATGCGCGGCAGCTCGATATGCTCCCCGGCGGAGCGATCCCGCGCGCGCTTGAGCTTGCTTGCGCGGAAGGACATTTTACGCTGCGTCTCGCGCCGCGCGTCACGCAGCTGCTGGCAACCGACATCGCCCCCACGGCGCTGGCGCGCACCCAGGCACGCTGCGCCGGTCATAGGAACATTACCTACCAGGTGCTGGATCTTTCGGCCGGGCCGATACCCGGCGACATGGACGTGATTTTCTGCTCCGAGGTGCTCTATTATCTGTCGGGCGAGGCGGAGTTGCGGCAGATCGCGCCGAAGATCGTTGCGGCGCTGCGGCCCGGCGGGTGCCTGATTACCGCCCACGCCTACGTGCTGAAGGATAACCCCGGCCGTACCGGGTTCGACTGGGACACGGTGTACGGTGCCGAGGTGATCTACCGGGCATTCAGCGAAACGCCGGGCCTTCGGCTGGAACGGACGATCGAGACCGAATTGTACCGGATCGACCGCTTTCGCCGCGTTGGCGAAGACGCGGCCGACGAGCCGCCGCCGGCCGTGGAGGTAATGCCCCTGCCGGCGCTTGAGCGGGAGGTGAGCCGCTTCGTGGTATGGGGCGGTGCGCGAACGTTGCGGGCGGACGTGAACCGGACGGAGCGGCGCAACCAGGTGCCGGTTCTGATGTATCACGGGGTGTCGGAGGATGGCCCGCCCGGGCTTGCCCGCTATCGGGTAACGCCGTCCGTGTTCAAGGCGCAGCTCCGATGGCTGCGCGCCAATGGCTATTATACCATCGACTCCGGCCAACTGGCTCGACAGATGGCAAGCGGCCAGCCTTTCTATGTACTGCCTGTGATG
>JAJYAF010000566.1 GCA_021779655.1 Pseudomonadota bacterium | reverse complement strand
GCGCTGGGTGCCGGGGATGGTGGACCGCCTGCATCAGCTCAAAGGCGTGCAGGTTCCCGGCGACGGCATGGACTGGTGCCTGGCCCGGTGCATGGCCTTCGCCACGGGGCGCTACGATGCGCTCTCCGGGCGCTACATTGACCGCACCGACGATCCCGAAATGATGCTGCAAACAGTGAGTGCCGGCTAGAAAATCCCGCGCGGCACGCATCTGCGCGGCACAATAAGGAGCGAACGCATGAGAAAGCTCGACATCTTCACGCACATCTGGCCGAAGCCGTTCCACGAGGCGTTATTGAAGCAGACCGGGCAGATGAAAGATATCCATCGCCGCAGCGAGGCCGTCCCCATGATGACCGACCTCGACATGCGCCTGCGCATGATGGACACCTTCGGCGAATACCAGCAGATTCTCTCGCTCGCCGCGCCCGCGCCCGACGCCATGGGCACTCCCCAGGCCGGCCGCGAGCTTTCCCGCATCGGCAGCGACAGCATGGCCGAGCTGTGCCGCAAATATCCCGAACGCTTTCCAAGCTTTATCGCCTCGGTGGCCATGATCGATCCTGAAGGCGCCGCCGAGGAAGCGCGGCGCGCCATCCGGGAACTGGGCGCCTGCGGCATCCAGATTTACAGCAACGTGAATGGCAAACCGCTCGACGCGCCCGAATTCCGCCCCGTCTTCAAGACCATGGAAAGCCTCGGCAAACCGATCTGGATTCATCCCGCGCGGACGGCCGATTTCCCCGACTATCTGACCGAGCAGCGCTCCCTCTACGAAATCTGGTGGACCTTCGGCTGGCCCTATGAATCGAGCGCCGCGCAGGCCCGCATCGTCTTTTCGAAGATGCTCGATGAAATGCCGAATCTGAAATTCATCATCCATCATGCGGGAGGCATGGTCCCTTTTTTCGAGGGCCGCGTGGGAGCAGGCTGGGACCAGCTCGGCGCGCGCACCTCGTTCACCGACTACCGCCCGTTGCTGAAGGAGCTGAAGCGCCGTCCGCTCGACTATTTCAAGATGTTCTATGCCGACACGGCCACCTTCGGCTCGCAGGCGGCGCTGGAGTGCGCCCTGAATTTCTACGGCGTCGGCCACATGCTCTTTTCCTCGGACTCGCCGTTCGATCCCGAAGGCGGCCCCATGTACATCCGCGAGACCATCCGCTGCATAGATGCGCTCGATATCTCCGCTGCGGACCGCGAAAACCTCTACTACAAGAACGCCTGCAAGCTTCTCGGAATCCGGTAAAGCTCCGGGGAGCAGCGGGCTAGAGCCGCATGGCTTACTGTTTCGCACCGCGCGTGGCGCGCGCCTTCCGTCGGGCGGCCCTGATCGCTGCAATGCGATAGAATGGCTGAGGGATGAACGAGCGGTTCTATCGCGCGTCCATGCGGATCGGCGGCGGCACGCTGTTTGGCCGCCTGGCCTTCGCGTTTCTGGTGCTGTGCTCGATGGCTCTGGGAGCGGCGATCGGGTTGCTGTTTGTCTATTCGAGCGACCTGCCCGAAATTCACGCCCTTGAGAATTACCGGCCCATCACCGAAACCCAGCTCTATGCCGACGACGGCGAACTGATCGGCAACTTTGCCCTGCAGCGCCGGATTCTGCTGACCTACGACCAGATTCCGCAAGCCCTGCGCGACGCCATCCTCACCGCCGAAGACCAGCACTTCGAGGAGCACTGGGGCGTGGATTTTCCGCGCGTGCTCGAGGCCGCCTGGCACGACATGGTCCACCACCGCATCGCCGAGGGCGCCAGCACGCTGACCATGCAGCTTGCCGGCGGGCTTTTCCTGAATCGCGCTGATCGCAGCTTCCATCGCAAGATTCAGGAGACGATCCTGGCTCTCCAGATCGAGCGCCATTACACCAAGGCGCAGATCTTCACAATGTACTGCAACCAGATCTATCTCGGCGCGGGCAACTACGGCTTCGAGGCCGCTTCCGAATACTACTTCGGCAAGCCCGCCAGCCAGCTGACCCTCGCTGAGGCCGCCACACTCGCCGCCATCATCCGTGGGCCCATCTATTCTCCCATCAGGCATCCGGACCGCGCGCTGGCCCGGCGCAATCTGGTGTTGGCGCTGATGGCCCGCGGCCGCAAGATCACCGCCGCTCAGGCGGCGGCCGCGAGCCACGAGCCGCTGGGCCTGCACATCGAATCGCTGCGCGACGACCTGGCTCCGTATTTCGTCGAAGAGGTCCGCCAATATCTGGAGCACACCTACGGTACCGCCGCCGTGCATGAACAGGGCCTGCGTGTCTACACCACTTTGAATGTGGCCATGCAACGCGCGGCGGACCAGGCGGTCCGCGACGGCCTGCACGCCTATGACCGCCGGCGCGGCTGGCGCGGAAACCTGCCCAACATCCTGGGCGACCATCTCGGCACGTTCGACAAATACGAGAACGGCGACTGGCGCGGGCCGATTCACAAGGGCGATTACGTTACAGGCCTGGTCACCGCGGTCGAGCCCACCTTCGCGACCATCAAGATCGGGCCCTATCACGCGATGCTCACACCGGCCGATTTCTCCTGGACCGGCCAATCCTCTCCCCGCCAAA
>JAJYAF010000565.1 GCA_021779655.1 Pseudomonadota bacterium | reverse complement strand
ATAGTTCGCATGGGCAGGCCCGCTGGCGCCAGACGGGGAAAGCGAGTCGGCGAGGCGAAGATCCGCCGCATGGCGCATCGCTGCCGCGGAACCACGCGCCCCACGCATTTCCGCGCTCCTAACGCGACGGATATGCGGCGATGAAGGCCGGTGAGCTTCCGCCAGGCGGCTCATTTACTGCCCAGCGGCTCCTATGGCTGCCATTGACGCTAAGGAAAAACCTTTCCTGGATTCATAATTCCAGATGGATCGATCGCCGACTTGATCTGTCTCATCAACGCAAGCTCGGCTCCGCCCCGCCAATCCAGCAGCATGTGGGATTTCAGCCGGCCAATTCCATGTTCAGCGGAAAAACTGCCGTCGTATCGACGGACAACCTCATTGACGGTGTCCATGACAGCCTCGCCCTGGGCGAGGAACCACCCGCTCTCACAGTCCACTGGCTGTTCGAGATTGAAATGAATATTCCCATCACCGATATGCCCAAAAGGAACAACCCGGATTCCCGGCACTAATGCCTCGCACGCTAACGTTGCCGCATGAATAAAGGCCGGGATTTTTGAAATCGGTACCGAAACGTCATTCTTCACGCTGGCGCCCTCGCGCTT
This sequence comes from Pseudomonadota bacterium, assembly GCA_021779655.1. The sequence continues at coordinate 1,961 of JAJYAF010000565.1, read as the reverse complement.
CTGCGCTTCGGAATGTTCCTCTCGCAACTTCCAGATCGCCGCTCGCTGCGCATCGGATTCGGCAATCACAGCATCTGTCACGACGCCGTCCTCCATCGCCTGCTCCAGCGTCTTCTCCAGAAGCGACCGCAACCCAGCCTCGGGCCGGGTCGTCGTCAATTCGACCAAAACATAGTAGAGGCTTGGTGTTTCCACCGGCATCAGGGTGTCGGGAATGTGTTTTAGCACAAAGGATATCCCCAATCCCGTCATCAGTTCGAATGCGTTCAGCGAAGACGCATCGCTCTTTTGAAACCGTGTGAATAAAGAGATCGCGGCTTCGGGCGAGCCGACCGCGCATAATGCAACGGCGACCTCATTAGGCTGCGGGACAAGCTTCAGCACGGCAGCGGTTATGATACCCAGCGTGCCCTCCGCCCCAACAAACAACTGGCGCAGGCAGTACCCGGTATTATCCTTACGCAGCCGTCGCAAACCGTTCCAAATGCTGCCATCGGGCAGCACGACTTCCAGTCCCAACACCAGATCGCGCGCGTTGCCGTAGCGAACGGTGTTATTGCCGCCCGCATTGACGGCCAGCACTCCGCCGATCTGGGCACTGCCCTCGGAGGAAATCGACAGCGGCAACAGGCAGCCTCGTTCCGCGGCGACCATTTGCGCCGCTTTCAACGTGACACCCGCCTCGATCGTCAGGGTCATATCGACTTCGTCCAGATCGCGTATGCGAAGTAACCGCGAAGTAGAAATGACCACCTCGGAACCATCTTCATTCGGCACCGCCCCTCCAACCATGGAGGTGTTGCCGCCCTGCGGGACAATCGGCGTCCGCGACTGGGCGCACAACCGCACAACCGCCGCGAGTTCCTCGGTGGTGGACGGACGAATGACGGCCTGGCTGCGGCCCTTATAGAGCCGACGCCAGTCCTCCAGATACGGTGCCACGGAAGACGGTTCGGTCAGCAGCCCCCGGTCGCCGACAATGGCGCGAACGGAATCGAGAAAATCGGGCGGAAATGGCTGGCGATCTGGCATGAATGCTTCCTCTTTATCCGCCTAATAGCCGCGTTCCACCACTTTGGCGAGGCTCGGCGCCACGCGAATTCCGCTTCGCCGCGACACGAAGACCGTCATCGCCCGCACGCAGCAACTCGCAACAGCGGCCAGTCTGGCCAGCACCAACCGGCCGGCTAGCGCGCGAAATTCACAGAGGTAACGGCCGCGTTCAGATTTTCATCGTTTTTTTCAATGAATAAATTCGAAATAATTGATTTGATCGATGAATGACCGGGCGGCATAGTTCGGGCGGATTGAACGATGGTCTTTCGAAAGCAGGAGGCTCGAACATGGACGGGAACGATACGAATACAGGGGGCAAATGCCCGGTGATGCACGCAGGCGCATCCGCGGCGACGTTCGCCGGACGCACGAACCGCGACTGGTGGCCGAACCAGCTGAACCTGGATATCCTGCATCAACACCCGGCTCTTTCCAATCCCATGGGCGCGGCGTTCGATTACGCCGAGGAATTTAAGAAGCTCGACCTCAAGGCAGTGAAGGCCGACCTTCACACCCTGATGACGGCCTCGCAAGACTGGTGGCCCGCTGACTGGGGCCACTACGGCCCGCTCTTCATCCGCATGGCGTGGCACAGCGCGGGAACCTACCGCATCGCCGATGGGCGCGGCGGCGCCGGTCACGGCACGCAGCGCTTCGCCCCGCTCAACAGTTGGCCGGATAACGGCAATCTCGACAAGGCACGCCGCCTGCTGTGGCCGATCAAGAAGAAGTATGGCAGCAAGATATCCTGGGCGGATCTGATGATCCTGGCGGGCAACTGCGCGCTGGAATCGATGGGATTAAAGACATTCGGCTTCGGCGGCGGCCGGGCAGACGTGTGGCAGCCGGACATCGACATCGACTGGGGCAGCGAAGACACCTGGCTCGGCGACAAGCGCTACACC
>JAJYAF010000564.1 GCA_021779655.1 Pseudomonadota bacterium | reverse complement strand
CAGCCAGCCCCCTTCAACCTGTTCCCCTGGCTGGCGCTCGGGCTGCTGGTGGTGTCCCTGATCTACGGCGCGCTTCTCGCCCGCCGCGCGCCGGACCTCGTTCAGCGCATCGGCAGCTACGTGGCCGACGACGAATATTAGCCTGGCGGGCGATCGGTCGAATCGCCCGCCAGCATAGTGATCTAGCGCAGCTCCGCCACCGCCCGCATAACTTCCCCGGCGTGGCCTTGAACCTTCACCTTCGGCCAGATTTTCGCAATCCTGCCCTGCCGGTCCACGAGGACGGTCGAGCGTTCGATACCCATGTATTTCCTGCCGTACAGGGACTTCTCCCGCCACGCGCCATAGGCCGCGATCACCCTGGCTTCCGGATCGGAGGCCAGCGGGAAAGTGAGATTGTATTTTTCGGCGAATTTTTCGATCGCGCTCATCTTGTCCTTGGACACGCCGATCACGGTGACGCCGAGCGTCTCAAGCCGCGGCAAAATCTCCTGGAAGGCGCAGGCTTCCCTGGTGCAGCCGGGCGTGTCCGCGCGCGGGTAGAAATACAGCACGAAGGGTTTCCCCTTCAGGCTGCTCAAGGAAACCGTGCGGCCGCCGGAGGCGGGGAGCGAAAAATCCGGGGCGGGCGCGCCGGGTTCGATAGTCATGGGTGGCCTCTCCTTGCTGTGCGAATGGCCTGAACCGCGTGAATGACCCGGTCGCGCCTGCGCGATCAGCCGTTCGAAGCAATCATGCACGTCCTCGCCGGCTTGCGCCATGCGGGCCTGGAGGGGCGCGAGAGCGGACTCGCCGGTGGCGCGCAGCAGCGGCGCCAGCATGGCCGGCGGCGGCGCGGCGGTCTCGTCGCGCAGGCCGGTGATGCGGTCTATGCCCTGGATGGTGCGCCAGAGGAAATCCGCGTCCCGGAGAATCTCCGCATCCCTCGGGGCCAGATGCCCGGCGGCCGCGAGCGCGCGGAACGCGGCTGTCGTGTTGGCCTGGAACAGGTCTGGATTCCCCGGCCCGTGCACCAGTTGCAGCGCCTCGGCGATGAAGGCGACCTCGATCATCCCGCCTTTCCGGTATCTCACGTCCCACGGGCCTGCGGGCGGGAACTCGGCGTTCAGGCGGGCCAGCATCGCGGTTGTATCGCGCAGAATCCCGGCCGGACGCAGCCTGTGCGAAAGAGCGGCGCGGATTTCCGCTTCCAGCGCCTTGCCGAAGCCCGGCGTGCTGGCGAGCACGCTGGCGCGGGTCAGCGCAAGCCGCTCCCAGGTCCAGGATTCCGCCGCGTGATAGCGCCGGAACGCCGCGCGCGAGACCGCGACCGGCCCCTGGTTGCCCGAGGGCCGCAGCCGCATGTCGATCCGGTACATCGGGCCTTCGGGGCCGCGCGCGGTAATCGCGCCGGTGAGCGCGTGCGCGAGGCGCACGAAATACTGGGTGGGCGCCGGCTCCACGGGGGCATGGTCGTAGATCAGCATCAGATCGAGGTCGGAGTCCGGCAGCATCTCGCCGCTGCCGGCCTTGCCCAGCGCGACCACGCCGAATTTCATGCCCTTGACACGGCCGTACCGTTTTTCCTGCGCGGCGATGATGCGCGGCAGCAGCGCCGAGATCGCCGCGGCGGCAAGATTGCCGCGCAGCCGGCCGGCGGCGTCGGCGTCGAGCCGCGCTTCCAGCGTGGCGACCGAAAGGTGGAATTCCTCCCGCCGGACGAAGCGGCGGGTGAGTGCCACGGCCTCTTCCAGATCCCCCGCCTCCTTAAGCTGGCGGGTGAGGATGGGTTTCGGCGCGGCGAAGCGCGCCGTGGGCACCAGCAGCGCCTCCAGCGCCTGCGCGTCCTGGGCGAGATGCTCGGCCATGTTGGGCGCCGCGCCCAGCACCGCCGCCATCCGCTCAAGCAGCGCCGGGTTGCGCTGAAACAGCGAAAGAAGCTGAATCCCCGCCTGCTGGCGGGAAAGCAGCGTATCGAACCGCGCGAAGGCCCGGTCCGGCTCGGGCTGGCGGGCGAGCGCCGCGAGCAGGGCGGGACGCACGGCGTTGAGAAGCTGGCGCGCCCGCTCGGAGCGCAGCGCCGGCACCTCGCCATTGGCCCAGGCGCGCAGCCGCTCCGCCGCGTGCTGGATATCGGCAAATCCCATCGCCTTCAGGCGCGCGGCGAAAGCCGGCGGCGGCGGACCGAGGGCGCCGGGGTCGAGATCCTCCACCGCCGGGGCGGCGGAATCGAAAAAGGCGGCGAAATGCCCATGCACGCGCTTGAGCAGGCGCGGAAAGCTTTCGGGAAAATCCGGCTCGTTCAGAAAGACGATGAAATCCTCAAGCCCTTTCTCCGTCGCGGGGAGCGCGTGGGTCTGGCGGTCGGCAACCATTTGCAGGCGGTGTTCCACCTTGCGCAGCGTTTCGTAGGAGGAAGCGAGTTCGCGCGCCGCCGCCGCCGGCAGATACCCGGCCCTGGCCAGGGTAGGCAGCGCCTGCAACGTGGCCGGAACGCGCAGCGCCGGGTCCTGGCCGCCCCATACGAGGCTCAAGGATTGCACGATGAACTCGATCTCGCGGATGCCGCCCCGGCCGAGCTTCACGTCATGGCC
>JAJYAF010000563.1 GCA_021779655.1 Pseudomonadota bacterium | reverse complement strand
TCTGGTGGCGGAGCATCTGGCGGAATTTCAGCAAGCGGTGCTGGCGCATGGTTGAGGCGGTTTTCAACCGGGTCGCGCTGATCGGCGTCGGGCTGATTGGCAGTTCGATCGCCCGGGCGGCGAAGGAGTTCGCAGGGATCGCGAACGAAATCGTTGTCAATGCGCGGACGGAACAAACGCTTGAGCGCGCGCGCGCGCTGGGTTTTGCCGATGGCTGCGAGATCGACCCGGCGCGCGCCGTGGCGGGCGCGGATTGCGTGATCCTATGCTCGCCGGTGGGGACCTACGCGGCGCTGGCCGAGCGGATCGCGCCGGCGCTGAAGCCGGGCGCGGTGCTGACCGATGTGGGATCGACCAAGCAGTCCGTCCTTCGCGATGTGGGACCGTTCGTGCCGGCGGGCGTGCATTTCGTGCCCGCCCACCCGATCGCGGGAACGGAATTCTCCGGGCCCGATGCGGGGTTCGCAACGCTTTTTCAAGGGCGCTGGTGCCTGCTCACGCCCCCGCCGGGGACCGATATCGCGGCGGTGGATAAAATACGCCGGTTCTGGGAACTGATGGGCACGCGGACGGCGACGATGGACGCCGCGCATCACGACCGGATGATCGCGATCGTGAGCCATTTGCCGCACCTGATCGCCTTTACCATTTGCGGCACGGCGGATGATCTGGCGGAGGAGACCCGGCAGGAAGTGCTGCGCTACGCGGCCTCCGGTTTTCGCGATTTCACCCGCATCGCCGCTTCCGACCCGGTGATGTGGCGGGATGTTTTCCTGAACAACCGCGAGGCGCTGCTGGAGATGCTCGCGCGCTTCACGGAGGATGCCCAGGCGATGGCCCGCGCGGTGCGCTGGGGCGATGCCGCCTATATCGAGGACAGGATCAATCGCGGCCGGAAGATCCGCAAGAGCCTGATCGAGCTGAACCAGGCGTGAGCACGGCCTGCCTATGTCAGGCGCCGTAGCGCCGCTCGCGGCCGGCGCCACCAGCGCAGCGCGCTGATATCCAGGAGCGTTTCGCCGGAGAGATTTTGCCGGGCGGCGGCGCCGGCCGTCTGGCCGTAATAAACTTCCTCCCTGGGCCAGCGATGCAGGCTCGACCAGGTCCACACCCCATGGCGCTGATAAACGCCGCGCAGGCGTTTCGCCAGACGCGCGTTTGGCCGGACGATGCGTTTTTCGCTCCAGCAAGGCCGAGCGCCGAGCTGCCGGGCCAGGGAAAAGCTCGCCGGCCCGACATAGTTGGAAAACCAGAGGGTGAACGGGAAATCTTGCTGCAGGGCGGCGACAGCCCGGTGCACCTGCACATGGTCGGGATGGCCGTATTCGCCCCATCCGTTATGGGTGTAAACATCCGTGACGCCTTGAAGGAGCGGCGCGAGCGCGGTTGTCAGCCGGTTGAAATTTTCATCGTAACGATTCTGTGCGGCTGGTTCGCGGATCGCCATGCCGGTCGGGGTCAGTTCCGGATTGGTCCAGTCCACCAGCTTATGGACGCCGGATTCCGGGATGGCGAGGTTGATGATGTTCGAAAGCGGTAATTCGGCCACCGCACGCTGACGGGATTCCGCTTTTTCCGCCCTGCCGAACGGCGCGCCGAAGCATAGGATAACGGATTTGGCGCCGGCCAAGGCGGCGCTCAGCCACAAGGCTTCGTCATCGGGATGGGCCACGACAACGACGTGGTTCATGCACGGCCTCCGCCGCGAACCGCGAGGGGTTGGAAACGTGGACCGGGGTTCAAAATTTCGGCATGGACATTGGGCTCGGGCAATGTAGAGGACCATGCAGCGCGGTCAATCACCGGCACCCGCATCGGTTCCGGGCCGCCGGGTTGGCACTTGAATTGCAACAAAACGGCTGTTCAACCCCCCGGCATGCCGCATTGTGGCTGCCGGAGAGCCTCTACAGGCGGGTTGTTGCGACGTCTTATCCCAATCCGCGAAAATGCGGATTGGTATGCGCGCGGGGTTGGCGGGGCGGCCGGGCGCCGGAACCAAAAGCGCGCAAGGTCATGGGGCGCGGCGGGGCGGGTTTATTGCGCCATCGCGCTGGCATCGGAGCGGGTTGCGCCGACGCGGGCGGCGAGTGCCGCAGCCATGAAAGGGTCGAGATTGCCGTCCAGCACGGCGGCGGGGTTGCCGGTTTCGTAATTGGTGCGAAGGTCCTTGACCAGCTGATACGGTGCCAGAACATAGGAACGGATCTGGTGGCCCCAGCCGATATCGGTTTTCGCGGCCTCGGCGCTCGCGGCCGCGGCCTCGCGCTTCTGCAGTTCCATTTCATACATCCGGGCCTTCAGCATGTTCATCGCGGTGGCTCGGTTGCGATGCTGGCTTCGGTCGGTCTGGCAGGCGACGACGATGCCGGTGGGTATATGGGTGATGCGGATCGCCGATTCGGTCTTGTTCACGTGCTGGCCGCCGGCGCCCGAGGCGCGGAACGTGTCCACCCTCAGATCGGCCGGGTTGATCGCGATTTCGATGGTATCGTCCACCACCGGATAGACCCAGACGCTGGCGAAGCTCGTATGCCGCCGGGCGGCTGAATCGAAGGGGGAGATCCGGACCAGCCGG
>JAJYAF010000562.1 GCA_021779655.1 Pseudomonadota bacterium | reverse complement strand
TATGGCGAATTGCCCGATTTGCGGGCGGTGGATTTCACGCATGACGTGGTACTGGCCTGGAACGGCACCACTTCCGGGGTACGTTACCCCGATGGCGATTTCATCCCCGCCGCGCGCGAGGGCCTGATATTCGCCGATGCGACCTCGGCCGCCTTCGCCATGGCGCTGCCCTGGGACAAGCTCGACATCGTGACCTGGTCCTGGCAAAAAGTGCTGGGCGGGGAAGCCGCGCACGGCATGCTGGCACTCTCCCCGCGTGCCGTGGAGCGGCTGCTGAGCCACACGCCCCCCTGGCCACTCCCGAAAATTTTCCGCCTCACCGCCGGCGGCCGGCTGATCGAGGGGATTTTCAGCGGCGAGACGATCAATACGCCCTCGATGCTTTGCGTGGAGGATGCGCTGGACGGGCTGCGCTGGGCGAAATCCATCGGCGGATTGCCGGCGCTGATCGCGCGGGCGGAGGCCAATCTCGCCGCCGTCGCGAATTGGGCGGAGGGCAATCCGCGCATCGGCTTTCTCGCGCGGGGCAGGCAAACCCGTTCGCCGACTTCCATCTGCCTTTCCATCACGGCGCCCTGGTTTTGCCAATTGGATACGAAAGCCCAACAGCAGGCCGCGAAGGCCGTGGCGGCGTTGCTGGAGAAAAACCGGGCCGGCCTCGACATCGCTTCCTATCGCGATGCGCCGCCCGGCCTGCGTATCTGGGGCGGCGCCACGGTGGAACGAAGCGATATCGAAAAGCTGCTGCCCTGGATCGACTACGCGATCGATACGGTCATGGACCAGTTCACCAAATGAGCGGGAGCGTGAATATGCCGAAGGTTCTGATCAGCGATAAACTGTCGCCGGCCGCGATCGCGATTTTCCGCGAGCGCGGGATTGCGGCCGATGAGAGGACCGGGCTTTCACCGGCGGAGCTTCGCGCGATCATCGGCGACTATGACGGTCTCGCCGTCCGCTCCGCCACCAAGGTTACCCGAGAGGTTCTGGAAGCGGCGGGGAATTTGAAAGTCGTTGGCCGCGCCGGGATCGGCGTGGATAATATCGATGTCAAAACAGCTACCTCGCGCGGCGTGGTGGTGATGAACACGCCTCATGGCAACGCCATCACCACCGCCGAGCACGCCATGGCGCTGATGTTCGCGATGGCGCGCCAGTTGCCGGAGGCGTCCGCCTCCACCAAGGCGGGAAAATGGGAAAAGAACCGCTTCATGGGCGTCGAACTCACCGGCAAGCTGCTTGGGCTGATCGGCTGCGGCAATATCGGCTCGATCGTCGCCGACCGCGCGATCGGCCTGAAAATGCGGGTTCTGGCCTACGATCCTTTCCTCACCGAGACGCGCGCCATCGCGCTTGGCGTGGAAAAGGTGGAGCTGAATGATCTCCTGGGCCGTGCCGATTTCATGACGATCCACACCCCGCTCACGGAAGCGACACGCAACATCCTCTCACGCGAGGCTTTGGCGAAAACGAAGAAAGGCGTGCGCATCGTCAACTGCGCCCGTGGCGGCCTGGTCGACGAGGAAGCGCTCTACGATGCGCTGGTTGCCGGCCATGTCGCCGGCGCGGCGCTAGACGTGTTCCTGGTCGAACCCGCGACCGAGAGTCCGCTCTTCAAGCTGGACAACGTGATCTGCACCCCGCACCTTGGCGCGGCCACCACCGAGGCGCAGGAAAATGTGGCTTTGCAGGTGGCTGAGCAGATCAGCGATTTCCTGCTCACCGGCTCGGTCAGCAACGCGCTGAACATGCCCTCCGTCAGTGCGGAGGAAGCGCCGCGGCTGCGCCCGTATATGGATCTCTGCCGCCTGCTCGGCGCGTTTGCCGGACAACTGACTCAGGCCAAGGAGGGGGTGATCCGGCGCGTGCTGATCGAGTTCGAGGGCGCCGCCTCGGACCTCAACCACCGCCCGCTCTCCGCGGCCGCGCTTGCCGGGCTGCTCGGCCCGGCGATGGAAGGCGTGAACATGGTCTCCGCCCCGGTGTTCGCGCGCGATCACGGGATCGAGGTTTCGGAAGCGAGCCATGACCGGCCCAGCGAATACCAGACACTGGTGCGCATCACCGTGACAACCGACGACCAATCCCGCGCGGTTGCCGGAACGCTGATCGGCAATGGAAGGCCCCGGCTGGTGGAGATCAAGGGAATCAAGGTGGAAGCCGATTTCGCCCGCCACATGCTGTACGTGACCAACAAGGACCGGCCGGGATTCATCGGACGGTTCGGCATGGTGCTGGCGGATGCCGGCGTGAACATCGCCACCTTCCATCTCGGCCGCTCGGCGCAAGGCGAGGATGCGATCTGCCTGGTATCGATCGACGACGCCCTGCCGAACGCCGTGCTGGAACAGGTAAAAGCCCTGCCTCTGGTCATGCAGGCGACGCCGCTTGGCTTCTGAGCGCTGGCGCTTCCGTTTACCGCGAGGCTTCGACACTCGGAGCCTCGCGTCGGACCGCCGGCGCGTTCAGCTATCGGCGCGGGGCAGCCAGGGAATTTGCGCGAACATAATGCCCTCATCCTCCAGGGCTTCGGCTTCGGCTTCCGTGCTCTCGCCGTAAATCCCCCGAACCTGGGCTTCGC
>JAJYAF010000561.1 GCA_021779655.1 Pseudomonadota bacterium | reverse complement strand
CGCGCGCATAAGGCTTTGATTTCGCGCGCGGCCGCCCCGCCAACCCCGCGCGCATAAGGCTTTGATTTGGCGCGCGGCCGCCCCGCCAACCCCGCGCGCAAATCCGCGTTTTCGCGGATTGGTATTAATTCCCGGGATTTGGGTGCCGGGCGGTGCGGCCCGGCGAGGGCTGGCTCGGGTGTTCCGGATCGCCCACCACGAACATCTGGTGCAGGACCGCGCCAAGGCTCGGCGTGTCGTCATTTACCGGCGCGGGCGCTGCCGGAGCGGCGGCGGTGATGGTTTGCGTCTGGGATTGCGCGGCGCCCGGCTGGGACGCGGCGGCAGGAGCCGGAGCCGGCGCCGGCGACGGCGTTTCGCCGGGAAGCCCGGGGACCAGATGCGACATGATCGAATCCGGCCCGAACAAATGCACGACGATGCCCGAGGGCTTGGGCTCCGGGTTGGATCTGGCCTGCGCGGCGATCGCGGCGCAGCAGAGAAGCAGGGCGGTCAGCAGGAAACGGTTGAATGGCAAAGCGGCCTCCGATGATGCGGCCAGCATAATGCCGCGCCGCCGGCACGCAAAGCGCCCCGGATTGCCGAAGCTTGGCGGCGCCGGGGAAAACGGGCTAGGATTGGCGCGATGAACATTCTAGCGCCCCTGCCGGTTCGTTTATCCATCGATGTCGTTTTCGATTTCGTCTGCCCCTGGTGCTATCTGGGCGTGCGGCGGCTGGACTTTGTTCTCGCCCGGCGCCAGGATTTGCGGGTGGAACTGGTCTGGCGGCCGTTTCTGCTGAATCCGGACATGCCGCGCCAGGGGATGGCCCGGGCGGACTACATGATCCGCAAATTCGGCGCGGAAGACCGGGCGCGCCGGCTTTATGCCTCCATCGCCCGTCTCGGCGCGGCGGAAGGGGTGGGTTTCAATTTCGCCGCGATTCGCCGCACGCCCAACAGTGTCGATGCCCACCGGCTGGTAAGCCATGCCGCCGGATACGGCGTGGCGGACGCGGTGGCGCAGGCGATCTTCCAGGCCTATTTCGTGGAGGGGCAGGATATCGGCAACACCGATACGCTCGCCCTGATCGGCGCGGCGCATGGGCTCGATCACGATTCCTGCCGCGAGTTTCTGCTGGGCTCGGAGGGGACGGAACAGGTTCATGCGGAAAATCTTCAGGCCCACCGCCTGGGTATCAACGGAGTGCCCTGTTTCCTGATCGACGGCGAGCATGCGATCGCCGGCGCGCAGGAGGGCGAGGTGCTTGAGCGGCTGATCGAACTGGCGGCCAGCACGCCGCGCGGAGGGTAAGCCCCGATATCCCGCGGGCGGAACTGGCAACTTGGCGGACGAAGGCATATTCTGTAAGCAGGGTTGCCGCTTTTATCCCACTCTCGGGATACCGATATACGGAAAGCGCAGCATGGGAGAGGTTCACGGTGGGGCATAAGAACGACAACGCGGAAGTGAAGATGGCTGCCGGACGCTCCCCGGCCGCCCGCCCGGCCCTGGCTTGGACTCTGTCTTTGGCTGTGGCGCTGCTGGCGGTGGGCCATGCCGCCCGGGCGGCCGATCCATTGAACGATCCTGCCAGCATCGTCAGCCTGACCGTTGAGAACGACGCGTTTTCGATCCCCGGCACCGACCGCTATTACACGGCGGGCGAGAGCCTCAGCTACGTGCTGCCGACCGGCGTCGTGCCGGATGTGCTGGCCGGACTCGGCCATAAATGGTTCGGCGACGGGTCGCAGCGGCTGGAGTTCAATCTGCAAAGCACAGCCTATACCCCGGTTGACACGCAGCTCTACAACCCCAACCCCCAGGACCGGCCCTATGCCGGCCAGCTCGCGCTGCACGGCACGCTCATCCAGGATACCAGCGTGATGCGCAGCTTCATCCAGGTGGGCATCGGCGTGGTTGGGCCGGCCGCGCTCGGACAGTCCATTCAAAACGATTTTCATCATATCATCGGCCAGCACGGCAATAACGGCTGGCGTTATCAGCTTCACGACGAGCCGACCCTCGATTTCTTCGGCGGCCGCATCTGGCGTTACGATCTCGCGAGCTTCGCCAACGGCAATCTGGACGTCCAGTTCCTCCCGCAGGTGAGCGAACAGCTCGGCAATACCGAGATTTTCGCCCAGGCGGGCGGGATTTTCCGTATCGGTTCCGGCCTTGATTCCGATTTCGGACCCAATCTGGTCCAGCCGGCCATGAGCGGCACAAACGCCTACACGCCCACGCAGCCGCTGGTCTGGTATATCTTCGGCGGCGCCTCGGGCCGGCTGGTGGCGCACGATATGCTGGTGCAGGGCAACGATTTCCGGTCCAGCCGTGGCGTAGGCCTGGTTCCGCTGCAAGGCGATCTTGAGGTGGGCGCGGCGCTCATGGCATTCGGGCTGTGTCTTTCGGCAACGGAAATCTTCACCTCGCCGGAGTTCCACGGGGCCGCCCCGGCATTCCAATACGGCTCGGTGACAATCTCGGGCCGCTTCTAGCCCAAGCCCTTCACGCGGCGGAGTACCCCGGCAGGCCCGCGCGGGCCAGCGGCGTGGCGTCGGCCGAGCGCAGCACCGCAAGCGGCCCTGTCATGCCGGGGGGAA
>JAJYAF010000560.1 GCA_021779655.1 Pseudomonadota bacterium | reverse complement strand
TCGCCACCGGGTCGTAGCCGTTGATGCCCTGCGCGACTTCGCCGTCGGCGATCGCCTGGACTTCCAGCGGGTGCATGCCGCAGAATTCCGCGATCTGGTCGAAAGTGAGGGCAGTCTTGTCAATCAGCCAGACTGCTGTAGCCTTGGGCATCAAAGGTAGCGACATGAATGAGAATACCTAAATGACTTGGAGCGAAAATACCTTGCAGCGCCGCGGCCGGCTCGGCGGCGGCTTGAACATGGAGTTTGGCGGGTATTCAACCCGCTCCGCCGGTTGGTCAAGATAGAATCATGATTAACCCGGATGAAGACCTTCCAAGGCCGGTCCGCCAGCTTCTGGCGCCACCGCCGTTGGACAGCCTGGGAATTGACGAATTGCGCGCGTATATCGCCGATCTCGAAGCCGAAATCGCGCGGGTGCGGGCGAAAATCGCGACCAAGGACGCGCATAAGGCCGCCGCCGCCGCGTTCTTCAAGAAACCGGGCTAGGCATTTCAAGGAGCCGGGATAGGCCTCGGGCGCATATCTGTCCATGGCCGGGCGCCGGGCCTGGAAGGTCTCCGGCGGGAATCCAGGGGCCACGTTGCCGGCTCCGGCTTTCGTGGCTATGCAACGGCGCGCAAACTGTTCCGGGGAATGATCTTGCATCGCCAGCCTGTTCGCCGTCTCGCCTTGCTCACGGCGCTTCTGCCGCTTTTTGGCTGTGGAATCGGCGGTAAAATCATCGGCTCCGGCCCACAAGCCAGCCTCGGCCAGAGCGCGGCGGCGCCGGTTGTGTTCGGCTACGCGGTGGCTGATGAGCCGCAGGCGGCGCTGGTGGCCCGGCAGATTCTCAACCAGGGCGGCAACGCGGCGGACGCGGCGGCCGCGGCGGGCTTCGCGCTGAGTGTGACCCTGCCTTCCCGCGGCGGGCTTGGCGGCGGCGGGGCCTGCATCGTGCGGATGCCGGACGCCCAGGGCCGGTTGCAGCCGCCAGTGGCGTTGCTGTTTCCTCCCGGCACGCCGTCGCTCCGCGGCGGCGGCCGGCCGGCGGCGGTGCCGGACCTGGCGCGCGGGCTGCTTGCGCTTGAGGCGCGCTATGGCGCCCTGGCCTATTCCGCGGTGCTGCTGCCGGCCGAGCGGCTGGCCGTGGGCGTGCCGGTTTCGCCCGCGCTGGCGGCGGATTTGCAGGTGGTGAACGGCGCCCTGCTGGCCGACCCGGCGGCGGCCGCGGTGTTCGGCCGGCCAGACGGATCGCCCCTGCAGGCGGGGGACAACCTGGCGCAGCCGGACCTGGCCGCCACGCTGGAGCGGCTGCGCACCCAGGGCGTGCAAGGCTTTTATGGGGGCGATTTTCCGCAAACCTTCGTGAGCGCCGCCAACCAGGCCGGGGCCGATCTGAGCGCGGCGGACCTGGCCGCCACGCCGCCCCGCTTTGCCGCGCCATCCCTTGCCACCGAAGGCGCGTACCAGGTGGCCTGGCTGCCTACCGCAGGGGCGCCGGGCAAGGGTCCCTTGCCGGCCTCCGCCGGCTTCGCGACGTTGGACAGGAAGGGCGGCGTCGTCGCCTGCGTGGTGACGATGAACAACCTGTTCGGAACCGGACGGATCGCGCCCGGTACGGGGATTCTGCTGGCGGCATCGCCGCGCGCCGTGCCGCTGCCGCTGCTGCCGGCCGCTATCGCCTACGATGCCGGTAGCAAGGCGTTCCGCGCCGCGGTCACCGGAACCGGACAGGCGGCGGCGGCGGCGGCGGCCGAACAGGGCTTGGATGCGGCACTGCGCAACAGTCCCGCCCGGGTGCCGGACCCAGGCCGCGCGAATATCATTTCCTGTCCGCGCGGCGTGCCGGGTGGCGAGGCCAGCTGCACCGCCAGCGCCGACCCGCGCGGGTTCGGCCTGGCGGTCGGCGGGGGCTGATACGCGGAATGCTTGAAGAACCGGGCTGGCCGCTCCACCTTGTTTTAAGAGATAAGCCGGGGGGCAGCGGATGCGCCGCCTCGCCGGACCGGAGGGCGTTTAAGCCGTTGCAGCGCTCCCGGAGGCGGGAAAATTTGCTCTTGAGTAAATATGCCCGCGGTGCTTAGTGCGGGCAGCCATTAACGTTCAAGGTGTTTCGATGAAGCTTCTGGTGCCGGTCAAGCGTGTCGTGGATTACAACGTCAAGGTCCGAGTGCGATCGGATGGTTCCGCTGTCGAAACTTCCGGCGTGAAAATGTCGATGAACCCTTTCGATGAAATCGCCACGGAAGAGGCGATCAGGCTGAAGGAGAAAGGCGTGGCGACGGAGATCGTTGCGGTCTCCGTCGGCGTGTCGGCCTGCCAGGAGACGATCCGCACCGCGCTTGCCATGGGCGCCGACCGGGGCATCCTGGTGGAGACGGAAGTGCCGCCGGAGCCGCTGGCGGTGGCGAAGATTCTGAAGGCGCTGGTGACGAAGGAACAGGTGGATATCGTCATCCTGGGCAAGCAGGCGATCGATGACGACATGAACGCGACCGGGCAGATGCTGGCGGCCCTGCTCGGCTGGGCGCAGGGAACCTTCGCCAGCAAGATCGAAATCGGCGACGGCAAGGCCACCGTGATCCGCGAGGTGGATGGCGGGCTG
>JAJYAF010000559.1 GCA_021779655.1 Pseudomonadota bacterium | reverse complement strand
CATATCCGCGCCGCGGTGGCCGAGCAACTGGAGCGCATGCCGCATGTGATGTTCGGCGGGCTCGCGCATGAGCCGGCCTACCGGCTGGCAACGCGGCTGGCCGCGCTGATGCCGCCTGGCCTGGAACGGGTGTTTTTCACGGATTCCGGTTCCGTTGCCGTGGAAGTCGCGATCAAGATCGCCGTGCAGTCCCGCCTCAACCACGGCGAGCGCGGGCGCACCGGAATCCTCGCCTTCACCGGGGGGTATCATGGCGACACGCTGGGCACCATGGCGATTTGCGATCCGGAAGAGGGAATGCACCAGCTGTTCACGGGATTGCTGCCGGAGCACCCGGTTATTCCGCTGCCCCGCGCCCCCGACAGCATCGCGGCCTTCGAGCGGTTTCTGGAGCGCAACAACGAAACGCTCGCCGCGATCATCGTCGAGCCGCTGGTGCAGGGCGCGGGCGGCATGATCCTGCATGAACCGGCGGTTCTGCACCGGCTGCGCGATGCGGCCGACCGGTACGGACTGACCCTTATTTTCGATGAAATCTTCACGGGGTTTGGGCGCACGGGAAGCATGTTCGCCTTCACCCAGGCGGGGGTCACGCCGGATATCATCACGCTTTCAAAGGCGCTCACCGGCGGCACGCTGCCGCTTGCGGCTACGATCGCCTCGCGCGCGCTGTTCGAAAAGTTTCTCTCGGAGGAGCCTGCCCACGCCTTGATGCACGGGCCGACCTTCATGGCCAATCCGCTCGGCTGCGCCGCGGCCAATGCGTCTCTCGATCTGTTCGAATCGGAACCGAGGCTTGCGCAGGCCGCGAAAATCGAGGCCCAGCTGGACGCGGAACTGGCGCCCTGCCATGGGCTGCCGGGGGTCGTGGATGTGCGCGTCAAGGGCGCGATCGGCGTTGTGGAGCTTGCGCGTATGGCCGATCCGGCCGCGCTGCGCAGCCGGTTTATCGAAAAAGGCGTGTGGATCCGGCCGTTTGGCAAAATCCTCTACCTCACCCCGGCGCTGACCATCACCCCGGACGAGCTGACGCGACTTACCACGGCCATCACGCAGGTCGCGCGCGGCGCGTAATCGGGAACAATAGGGCCGTCCCGCCGGCCCCGCGCACCGCCGGAAGGAGAGGGCGCGGGAACGGGCGAGCGGTCGGGGACAGGAATTGCCCCGGCCGCCCGGCGCTTTCGCGCGGTTTAACGGCTGTTACGCTGCTGGCCGAAAAGCTGGAGCAGGAACATGAACAGGTTGATGAAGTTCAGGTACAGCGTGAGCGCATCGTAAACGCTGCGCTTGTTCGCCATCTCCGGGCCATAGGCACCCCCGAACTGAAGATAGGAGGTCTTGATCCGCTGCGTGTCATAGGCGGCCAGCCCGGTGAAAACCAGCACGCCGATCACGCTGATGGCGAAATTCAGAGCCGGCGAATGCAGAAAGATATTCACCAGCATCGCCATGAGGATGCCGATCAGCCCCATCACCAGGAAGCTGCCGAACCGGGTGAGGTCGGCCTTCGCGGTGTAGCCGTACAGGCTCATGCCGGCGAACATGGCGGCGGTGATGAAGAACACCTCAGAGATGGAGGTCTGGGTATAGACAACGAAAATACTGGTCAGGCTCGCGCCCATGCACGCGCAGAACGCCCAGAACAAAGCCTGTGCGGCCTGCACGGAAAGGCGGTTGACCCCGAAGCTCAACACCATCACGAAGACCATGGGCGAAAAGATCGCGGCATAGGCCAGGATGGTTGGCCGATAGACCAGACTGCCGTCGGATGCCTGGACCAGCGGGTAGAAGGCGTTCATCAGCGTGGTATGGGAGATCGCGTAGGCGATGATGCCCGTGAGCATCAGGCCAGACGCCATCCAGTTATAGACACGCAGCATATATGCCCGCAGTCCCTGATCGAGCACGGCCGCGTTCACACCAGCGTAACCGCTGATTCCCGCCGTGCGATAGGAGTTGCTGTTTGGGTTGTAAGCCATGGAAATCCGGTTCCCTTCAAAGCGGCGAAAGCCGCGAGATATGTTTGGTTAAATTTACACCGTTTTCAAGTAGAATCGGTCATTGCGGGCCTGCCAGGAGTTTTCGCCCGCCCTGGGATGCTGTTCCCTGGGGATCATTTACCGGGGCAACCCGGCCGACCGCCACCATCCTCGCCTTTTTTCAGCCGGTTTCTCCTCCGGGCCGACAAGCGTGGGCTTCACCGGCTCGGATGCGCGCCATTCAGGCGCGGCCGTTTCGAATGTGGCCGTTTCGGATGTGGCTGTTTCGGGTGTGGCCGTTTCAGGCGGGACCTGTTCGGGTGTGGCCGGCGATTCGCCCGCCCCGCCTGGCGCTTCCCCGCCCTGCTCCCTGTCCTGCTCATCGCTCGAGTCAATCATCCCCGTCGTGCGATACGCCATGCTCTCCGCCGCGTAAAGCCGCGCGGCACACGTCGAAATCTTCCGCTGAATCAGCCCGAACTCCGCAATCGCGCGTCCAAACGCCTTCCGCTCCTTGGCGTAGCGAATCATGTGCCCCAGCGCCTGCCGCGCGCTGCCCACGCACGCAACCCCCAGCTTCAGCCGGCCCACATTCAGCACATTGAAGGCAATA
>JAJYAF010000558.1 GCA_021779655.1 Pseudomonadota bacterium | reverse complement strand
TTTTCGCGGATTGGTATCATATTCGGTCCGCCGGAATCGCTCGCGCTGGCCCGGAGCCGTCGAAATGCGCGGTGAGCGCATAGGCCGAGCCGACGAACACGCTGCGCACATAGGTTACCGGAGCCCGGTTGCGCCAGGTCCAGCGTTCAACCTGTAGGCAGGGCGTCCGCCGGCTCACCTTGAGCAATTCCGCCTCCGCACCCGAAGCGGCGGTCGCCGTGATGCGGCTGCGAACTTCGGTCCATGGAACATGCCTGAGCAGCCAGCGCCCCACCGGCTCTGCCGCAAGATCAACCTCGGCCAGTTCCGGAACTTCGCCGAGGTTCACGATACGGAACTCCGCCGCCAGGGGAACGGCATCGGCAAGGTGCACGCAATCCACCTGTAGCAACTTGCCCCGGCCGGCGAGTTCGCGTTCCTCGGGCTGTGAGGAAAGGGCTGCGCGGATCTTGGCATGCACGAGCCTGAAGCCATAGCTTTGTCCGCGTTCGGAAATCTCGACGGAAAGATCGGGAATGTCCAGAACCATGGAATGCACTTGCGGGCGCGCCACCACGGTTCCCGTCCGCCGCCGCCGTTCGACGAAGCCGGCATTGCATAGCATGCTCAATGCCTTGTTTACGGTCATGCGCGAGCAGTTGTAGCGCTGCATCAACGCACGCTCCGAGGCGATCTTCTCCCCCGGCTTGAGCGCGCCATCCATGATCGCCTTTTGGAAATAGGAACGGATTTGCTCATGCAAGGGCAAGCTCATCGCGCAAGCCGCTCCATCGTGGTCCGGTAGCGCTGAACGATGCGCTCCCTGCCGGCATGGCGTCCGTCGCTCACATGGGCGATGCCCCGGCGCCATACATGATCGATCGTCCCTCTGCCGCCGGCGAAGATCATCTGGTTGAGCGCCCCGGCGTTCACATCCCCCACGATAGCCGGGTGCGCGGCTTTCAGGCTGATAAAATCCGCCGGACTGCCCTCAAGCTTTTCCCAATGTACACCGAGCGCCTGGCTGCCGCCGGCAAGCGCTTCCCGCCACAATGTTTCGCCGGTGGATTCGCCCGAAGCCCCGCCGATGACATTGCGCCGCTGCAGCGCCAGGCGCTGGACATATTCCAGCCACCGCAGTTCCTCGGTAGCGTCGATCGACACGTTGGAATCGGTGCCGATGCCGAAGCGGCCCGCGGCTTGCCGGAACCGCGGCATCGGAAACAGGCCGTCGCCGAGATTTGCTTCGGTAATCGGGCAGAGACCGACAACGGCGCCGGTCGCCGCCACGGCCTCGATCTCGGCGTCATGAATATGCGTCGCGTGCACCAGGCACCAGCGATCATCGATACCGACCGCGTCGAGAAGATGACGCACCGGGCGCACGCCATGATAATTAAGGCATGCCGCCACTTCGGCCATTTGTTCCGCGATATGGATATGGATCGGACCTCGCGGATGGATCGCCAGCAGCGCGCGCAGCGCCTCCGGGGTAACGGCGCGCAGGCTGTGCGGCGCGATGCCGAGAACCGCATCCGGCAACCGGGCGAGGTAGCGGCGAGCCGCCTCATGCAGGCGCGCGAAACCATCCAGGGCGGTGATGAACCGGCGCTGTTCCGGCATCGGCGGTTGGCCGCCGAAGCCGCCATGGGCATAGAAAACGGGCAGCATGGTCATGCCGATACCCGTTGCCTCCGCGGCCGCGACCAGCGCGGCGACCATCTCGCCCGGATCGTCATAGGCAGAGCCATCCGGCCCGTTATGAAGATAATGAAATTCGCCGACGCGGGTGAAGCCGCTTTCCATCATTTCAACATAGGCCATGGCGGCAATATCGCGGACCATCTCCGGCGTGAGCCGGTCCAGAAAGCGATACATGACGCTGCGCCAGCTCCAGAAATTGTCATTGTCCGGGCCGGAAAATTCGGCCTGGCCGGCCATGCCGCGCTGAAACGCATGGCTGTGCAGATTGGGCAGGCCGGGAAGCCCGACGAGATGGCGGGTCTCTTGCGGCGCCGGCCTGGCGTCGCGCTCGATCGCTTCCACCATCCCCGCCGTGATCCGCACCCGCGCCTGGCGAAGCCAGCCGGAAGGCAGCCAGAGATTGTCGAAATATAAACTCTTCGGAGATGCGCCATCGGCCGCCATGATGCTTGCTCCGGCTTCGTGATTGGTATATACCATTAAGCACCACAATGGCAACAGTCCAGGCATGGGCGCAAGGCACCTGCATGAACCGTCGCGTAATTTGGAAAAACGGGTATCGCGTCACGGCTGGCGCCGATGGTCTCGGCCTGGGAGCGCAAGGCCGGCTGCCCGGCCGGGCGTGGGTTAGCGCATGAGCGGCTATGTTCTGGCTCCCGGAATGACAGCGCTTTCCGCCTGGCGGGAGATTTACCAGGGCGCGAACCCGCGGCTGGATGTCCGGGCGATCGAGCAAGTGCGCAAGGGCGCGGCGGCCGTGGCGGAGATCATTGCGCTTCCGGATGCCGTATATGGCATCAATACCGGCTTCGGCAAACTGGCGACGGTACGGATACAGAGCGATCAGCTCGCGCAACTGCAACGGAATATCGTGCTGAGCCATGCCGCCGGCTATGGTGAGCCCGCACCGA
>JAJYAF010000557.1 GCA_021779655.1 Pseudomonadota bacterium | reverse complement strand
CGATTATCTGAAGCTGGAGGCCGAAGGATCGGGTGCCGCGCATGTCCTGGCTTTCGCGCGCCGCCATAAGGGCACCACCGTCATCGTCGCCATCTCCAGGCTTTCCGCGCCTCTGCTGGAGGGGGCAACCTTGCCGCTGCCCCCGGCCTCGGCCTGGAAGGATACCGCGCTTACCCTGCCGGGCATCGGCTTTGCCGACGTGCTGAGCGGCAGGAGGCTTTCCGCCCGGCGTACCGGCATCGCCGAACTCTTCTCCGATCTGCCCGTCGCCCTGCTGAGGCTGTGACCATGCTTTCCTCGCTCAATCCCCGTAGCGCGCTTTTTCTCGATATCGACGGAACGCTGATCGATCTCGCCGCCACTCCGCAAGCCGTTCAGGTTCCAGACGGCCTGCCGGAAACGCTAAGGCGCACGCAAGAAGCGCTCGGCGGCGCGCTTGCAGTGGTTTCGGGGCGCAAGCTCGCCGATATCGACAGCCTCCTCGGCCCCGGCCTGCCCTGCGCGGCGGAACATGGCGCGCTGCTGCGCGGGGCGAACGGCGCGGTAATCGCCAGGGCGCGGCGCCTTGCCCATTACGATGGATGGCTGGAAATTTTGCGGGAAGCGGCAGCGGCCAGGCCGGGCGTGCTGATCGAGGAGAAGGCGTTCAGTCTGGTCGTGCATTATCGCCAGGCGCCCCGGTTCGAGGCCGAATTGCGCCAGCTGGTGGACAGGCTTGTCAGTGCCGACGCCGAGGCGACGGTGCTGCCCGCCCATTTCGCTTTCGAGCTGAAACCGCGTATCGGCGACAAGGGTGAGGCGCTGGCCTGGTTCATGCAAACCGAACCCTTCCGGGGCCGCCTGCCGGTCTATATCGGCGACGATGTGACCGACGAGCCGGCCATTCGCAAGGCCGCCGAACTGGGCGGACTCGGGTTGCATGTCGCGCGGGATTTTGCCGGCGATACCCAGCGGGTGCGCGCGTGGATCGAAAGCGTGAACGGGGCGGGCTTCTGATTTTTATAATGGCTGGAACGGTTCCAGCCGGACCGTGTCAGGATGAAACCGCTCCGGCCTTTGATGATACCAATCCGCGAAAACGCGGATTGGTATGCGCGCGGGGTTGGCGGGGCGGCCGCGCGCGAAATCAAGGCCTTATACCAGCCCGCCACCGGTCTGATAGAGTCAATGAATTGGTGGGCTGGTATAAGGCGGGCAACTTTATCAGCCAAACCGATTCCGGTCCGGCTGATGTTGCTCTAGCCGTAGCGGATTTCGGTCATCATGCCGGCTGCCATGTGGTAGAGATTATGGCAATGAAACAGCCAGCGCCCGGGGTTGTCGGCATCGAAGGCGATGCGAACATGACCCATGGCGGGCACGAGAACCGTATCCCGGGAAGCCCCGGACAAGGACATGCCGTTGATCGCGACGACCTGGAAGCGATGCCCGTGCAGATGCATCGGGTGGGACATCATGCTGCGGTTGAAGATGTCCAAAGCCACGCGCTCGCCGGCCTTCACCTGCAGCGGTATGTGGTTTTGCCATTGCCGCCCGTTGATCGTCCAGTTGTATAGCATCATGCCGCCGGCGAGCACGACCTGATGCACACGGTCCACCGGACGAGGCGCAAGTGGCGCCCGCGCGCGCAGATTGGCTTCGAGTGACAGGGTGTAAGCGCCGGATGAAAATGCGGCCGATTGCGGAACCTTGCTGATTGGCGCTTGCGGTGTCGCGAGAATGATCCCGGCGCGCTTGATATCGCCTTCGCGCTGTGCGAAAATCGGGTAGGCGCCCTCGCTCGCCGGAAGCTTGAGCATAAGATCAACGCGCTGCGCTTCGGCGAGCGGCAGCGGGCCCGAGATGTCGAGCGGCTGCACCGGGTCTCCGTCCGCGGCAACCAAGCGAGCCGGAAGGGTGCCGGTCGTGATCCAGAATGATGTGGCCGAGGCGCCATTGATCAGCCTCAGCCTTACCTGCCCGCCGCGCTCCACCCGAATGACCTGCGGGTCCGCCAGTGTGCGGCCATTCGCGAGGTAAGCGTCGAAATTGATGTCATTGAGATCGGCGCCGCAGGGCGCCGCGCCACACGCATTGCCGCCCATCGGCATTTGCGCCGCGAAGCCTGAACCCATCATCGCGCCGCCGCCCATCATGCCCATTCCACCCTGGCTCGCCTGATTGCCGCCCGCTGCCAGGCGCGCGAAAATTGCCGCCGGGTCCTCGAAGGTAAAGTCGTGCAGCAGCACCACGATCTCCTGAACATCCGCGCGAAGATCATCCGCCGTGTGGACGATCAGCGGCGCCGCCATCAGGCGTTGCTCCTGCAAACCAAGATGCGAATGCATCCAGAATGTACCCGGACGAGGCATGTAATCGTAGGGCGATGCGGCGCCATTCCCGATGGGCGCCTCATAACCGGTATCCGTCACGCCATCCTGCGCCACGGGCGGCGTTTGACCATGCCAATGAATGATTGTCGGCTCGCCGCAGCGATTTTCAAGCGAGACCGCAAAACGCTCGCCAGGCGCGAGCGTGATCCCATCCTCTCCGTTCATTCCCTGGAGCGCGAACATGGAAGCGGTTTTTCCATTGACCTCTATGGAGCGTTTCGTT
>JAJYAF010000556.1 GCA_021779655.1 Pseudomonadota bacterium | reverse complement strand
GATGACCTTTTTTCCTGGGGGGTCGGCCAGGTGATCGGCATGGTGCGGGACGAGACCTCCGTGCGCGAGGTGATGCTGCGGATGCAGAACGAGTATCTCGAAACTCTGGAACGCATGGGATGTCAGGCGGAATGAGCCTGACGAAGGAACCGTTTCTGGCCTTGTGAAACTATCCGCCCTGCCCCATCCTGCTCATCTCCGTCCCTGCTCATTTCTTCCACCGGGAATTTTCACCGGGAATTTTCACTGGGAATTTTCACTGGGAATTTTCACTGGGAATTTTTTGGGGATTTTTTGGGGGATTTAAGGGCGGGGTGAGACCGCCGACCCGCAGACGCCGGCCGAGCGGCGTGTCCGCGCCGGCGATCTTCCAAGCCAGCGATTCCAATTGCCGCGCCCCCGGGAGATGATGCCAGAAATTTTGCCCGAGGCTTTGCCCGAGGCTTTGCGGGGGGCTTTGCGGGGGCTCGGCTTCATTGGCTTCTCCTTCGGCCCCCGAATCGCTTGCCGACTCGCTTGCCGACTCGCTTGCCGGCGTGCCCGCCATCAGCCCCCAGTCCCGCGCGATCCACCAGGTGGAAGAGATGGGACCCGGATGGACGAAGCGGCTGGTACCCACCTGGCCGATCCGAGCCGCGGGCGGCGCCGCATGAGGAGCGATCGGGACCGCATGACCGAAATCCGGAATGCAATAGAGCGTGAGCAGCGGCCGTCCGCTCCGGTCTCGCCACAAATGCCGCTCCACCCCACCGATTGACTCGACCATGGGCGGGGCGCCACCGAGCCCCATGACGTCCAGCCATTGCGAGACCAACTCATCCGCGTTGACGGGATTGACAACCGGATCGGCCATGCCCTGCCACACCGAAACAGGAGGGCGCGGACCGGTATGGGCCGAAGCCGCCCGTACCCGCTCTCCCCATTCCGCCGGCGTGCGGATGGTTCCCTGGCGCATCACGCCGAAAGCCTCATGGGCGGAAGCCGCGCTCCCATAGGGCAGGCCCGCGATGATCGCGCCGCCGGCGAAAAGCTCCGGATAGGCCGCGAGCATGGCATTGGCCATGGCGCCCCCGGCGGAAAGGCCGCTTATGAAAACCCGGGACGGCGCTAGCCGGTAGCGCCCAACCAGGGTGCGGATCATCGCGGCGATGGAGCCGGCCTCCCCAGACTCGCGCGCGACATCGCCGGGCTCGAACCAGTTGAAGCAGCGGTGAGGGTTGTTGCCGCGCTGCTGTTCGGGCAGCAGCAGGACAAAACCATGCCGTTCGGCAAGTTCCTTCCAGCCGGAGGCGATGAAATACTCCTGGACCGTCTGATGACAGCCATGCAGGAGCACGACGAGCGCCGCACCTTGCTGCAGGCCGGGCGGAATGAAGGCGCGCGCTTCCAGATTGCCCGGATTGGGCCCGAAATCCCGAAGCCTGAGCAAACCGTGATGTGCGGCATCGGTTATCGTGGCGCTCCCGGGAGGTCCGGCATCGGAAGACGGCAGCCAATGGCCGAGCCAGCCAGCGGGGCCGAAAGGCGTATTCATACAGGAAAACCTCTGTTCTCAGGGCGCAGGCCCCGAGATATTCGGGCGCCCTATGCGCGGCTTAATTTGTTGCAGCGCACAAAAAATGCAACCCCTTTCCTCCGCGAAGCTGCTCGACCGGCTTCCGGCAAGCCGCCGCCCGTCAACTCGGCCGCGGCGTGCCCAGAGGGAAAAGCGCCGCGGCGCTGTTCAAATGGTCAAGCTCCAGCACCGCCTGCGCCAGGCTGGCAGCCTGCGCCTCACCGAGCCGCCGTTGCGTCAGTCCCTTGAATTTTGCGGTCAGCTCCGCCGCGCTCAGGAAGGTCCCCGGCTCGCCCTTCGGCACGATCACGGTTTTCACGAAGACGCGCCCACCGGCGCGCACGGTGAGTTTGCCGGACATATTGGCGGGAAACTCCGCCTCGATATCCGGATCGTTTTCGCAACGAACGCGGCGCATCAGCATCTGGATCGTGGGATCGGCCAGTCTCTCATAGCTGCTCCAGTCCATTGCGCCGGTGCTGAGCGCGGTGGCCAGCACGAAGGGCGCGCTGAATTGCGCGTCCACGATGTTTTCAGGTCTGGCTTTCTTTTCCGCCGGTTCGCCGATCAACAACATGCCGGCCCGCGACAGGCCGAGCGTCACGGATTCGATCTCCTCCGGCGCCAGCTTCTGTTCCGCGCGCAGGGCCAGGGCAGCGTCGATCCCGGCATGGCCCCAGCGGCAGGAGGGATAGGGCTTCACCCCGGTCTGCATCAATTCCCAGGTTTGTCCTAACTCCCGCAACACCCGGTCAGGCTCAGGCGATGGGCTGTAGGCTTTCAGAAAGCCGTGTTTGCCCTCGATAGGCTGCGCCGCGCCCTTGAAGCCCTCCCGCGCCAGGCAGGCGGCTGCAAGGCCCGCCATGCCTGCCCAGCCAACCTGAAATCGCTTTGTCCAGGCTCCGTTGGCCAGGAATTGCAGGCTTCCCGCCGTCTGGCTGAGAACGATGCCGAACGCGGAGGCAAGCTGCGCGGCAGACAGACGAAACATGCGCGCCGCGCCGGCCGCGGCGCCGAAGCTGCCGCAGGTGGCGGACGGG
>JAJYAF010000555.1 GCA_021779655.1 Pseudomonadota bacterium | reverse complement strand
GGCACAGCAGGACAAGGGAAATGACAGGCTCCTCCAGATCGCCAAAAAATGGACTCGCCGCACAGGGGGCCTGATTGCCGAGATGGATTTGAAGGTCGAAAAGATCGCGGTTGACGGCGTTCTGGTGAGGATGCCGTTCAATCCGTCCTTCTGCGCGGACGAGAACGAGACGCTGCTCCACGGGGGCATGCTGACCGCGCTTCTCGACAGCGTGTTCGGGCTTGCGAATCTGGCCGCGATCGACGGGATCGGCGCCATGGCAACCATCGACCTGCGGGTGGATTACCTGCGGCCGGCAAGATCGCGGGCCGATGTGTTGGTGCATGCGGAATGCATCCGGAAAACACGCTACGTCGCCTTCAATTTCGGCCGTGTCTGGTTCGACGAAGCGGATAAGTCGGAAGTGGCCCGCGGCACGGCGACCTTCGCCCTCACGCGGGATAAGCCGGTTTCCTCCACCCCAGCAGCGACACCCGAAGAATCGGCATGACACCGGAAAGCATCAACCAACAGCTCGCGAGAGTGCCGTTCTTCCGGTTTCTCGACTTCAAAATTACCGAAATCGATGACGAGAGCGCGGTTGCGATCTTGCCATTCGCCGACCGACTGATCGGGAATCCGGTGATGGACATTTATCACGGCGGGATCATCGCGAGCTTCATGGAAGCCGTCGCGGCGGTGGGGGTGAGTTCCGTCCCGACCTCGCCTGCCAAGCCCGTGAACGTGACGGTGGATTACCTCCGTCCGGCTTTCCGGGGCCCCTTGATGGCGCGTGCGACCATTTCGCGGAAAGGTAAACGGCTGGCCAGCGTGCGCACGGTCAGCTGGCAGGAGGATGAGTCCCGGCTGGTGGCTGAAGGCCTTTATCACTTCTTGATGGTCTGAGCCGGAATTCGTCTCGGGCCGCGCGATTTGCAAAGGCCGAACCCGTTGTTTTTATACCAGGGCAGGCCGGTATGGGTTTTGGGGTTTTGAGGCGCGCGCGCCTGGCCCGCCGGTGTCGTTGACGCTGCCAGCCTGCTTCGTTATCCTGATAAACATTAGAATGATTTCTTCCGGAAGGTCCCAGAACGTGAATGTGGTGGCGCGCGGCGAAGACGGGCTTTCGAAAGACGGGCTTTCGCCCGAGGCGGGATACCTGGGGGACGGTTATTTTATCGACAGCGGCAGCCCGGAAGTCCGGCGGTTCGTCGCCCGGGCCTTGAGCGGCCTGCCCGAGGAAGCATCCGCGACCGAGAAGGCGATCCGGCTGTTCGAGGCGGTGAGGGACGGCATTCGCTACGATCCCTATACCGTTGCCCTTACAGCCGATGACTATCGCGCCAGCAGGATCGCCGAGGCGGAGGCCGCTTTTTGCGTGCCCAAGGCAATCCTTCTTACCGCCTGCCTGCGCGCCGCCGGCATTCCCGCCGCCATCGGATTTGCCGATGTGCGCAACCATCTGAACACGCCGAAGCTTCGCGAACTGATGGGAACCGATGTGTTCATCTATCACGGCTACGTGCAGCTCTGGCTCGACGGCAAGGCGCACAAGGTGACCCCGGCCTTCAACATGGATTTGTGCGAGCGCTTCGGCGTTAAACCGCTTGTGTTCAATGGCAGGGACGATGCGCTGTTTCATGAATTCGATGTCAACGCCAGGCGTCACATGGAATATGTGAATGATCGCGGGATTTACGCCGATCCTCCGATCGAGGAATTTCTGCGCGCGTTCAGCGAAACCTATCCGGGGCTGGAGGCGTTCTATCGGCAACGCATTTCGCGCGATGCCGAAGGCGTCGACGCCAAGTTCGCGGCGAAGGGAAATGCTTCGTGAAATATCACGGAGATGCCGCGCGGGCCCAGGCCGCGTTGCCCTGTTTGCCCGCCGGCGAAGGGCGTGGGCGATGCCCCATGCGTTTGATACCAATCCGCGAAAATGCGGATTGGTATGCGCGCGGGGTTGGCGGGGCGGCCGCGCGCGAAATCAAAGCCTTATACCAGCCCGCCACCTGTCTGATAGAGTCAATGAATTGGCGGGCTGGTATGATAGTGGATTGTATCTGAACCGGGCGCCGGTGGCGTCCGCCCGGCTGGGCGATGCTCCGTTTCATCGGCGGTTCCGGCTGAGGGTTTGCGATTTGGAGGAGATTGCATAATGATCGACTGGACCGCGATGACCGACGCGGATTTTCGCCGCGAGGTGCGCACGTTCTTCGAAACGGAATATCCCGAGGAGCTGCGCCATTTATCGCATCGGGCGAAGTTTGCCGAAATTGCGGGCTGGCACCGCAAGCTGCACGCGAAAGGCTGGGTTGCGCCGGCCTGGCCCGCGCAATATGGCGGTATGGGGCTAAATGCTTCCAAGCTCCTTATCTTTTTCGAGGAGCAGCAGCGCTGGGGCGTTACCCGGGGGCGCGACATGGGCGTGCTGATGGTCGGGCCGCTGATCATAAAATTCGGCACGGATGCGCAGAAGTCGTACTGGCTCCCGCGCATTCTGAGCTGCGAGGACATCTGGTGCCAAGGCTATTCCGAGCCGGGCGCCGGATCCGACCTGGCAAATTTGCGCACGAGCGCCGTGATCGACGGCGACGACTTCGTCATCAACGGCCAGA
>JAJYAF010000554.1 GCA_021779655.1 Pseudomonadota bacterium | reverse complement strand
TTTCATCGCATGGGGCAGAGGTTTCTGGCTGATACGGAGCATCTGCATGCGGGCTGGGAGCTGGTGCGGGACTATTCCCTCCAGGCGGGGCTGCTGGCGATGTCTCAGGCGTGGCGGGCTGGCACGGGCGGGCCTTATGTCATCGCGGCGAAGGGCGCGCCGGAGGCGGTGGCGGAGCTTTGCCATATGGACGCGCCCGCGCTGGAGGCGCTCCGCCAGGATGTGGCGCGGATGGCAGATGAGGGCCTGCGGGTTCTGGCCGTGGCCAAGGGGGTGCATACCGCGCCGGGCTGGCCGGAATCGCAGCATGATTTCGGATTTACATTTCTGGGACTGACCGGGTTGGCCGACCCGCTGCGCCCTGGCGTGAGCGAGGCGGTGGCGGCGTGCCATGGCGCGGGCATTGATGTTGCCATGATCACGGGAGACCACCCGGCGACGGCGCTGGCCATCGCGCGGCAGGCGGGCATCGCCACCGGCGGCGTGCTGACCGGCCAGGAAATCGCCACGCTGGATGAGCCGGTGCTGCGGCGGCTTGTGGCGGATGTGCGGGTGTTCGCACGTATTATGCCGGAACAGAAACTGCGGCTGGTGCAGGCGTTCGCCGCTAATGGCGAGGTCGTGGCGATGACGGGCGATGGCGTCAACGACGCGCCATCGCTGAAGGCCGCGCATATCGGCGTGGCGATGGGCGGGCGCGGCACGGATGTGGCGCGGGAGGCGGCTTCGCTGGTGCTGCTGGATGATGATTTCACCAGCCTGGTTGCGGCCATTCGCCTGGGGCGGCGGATTGACGGCAATTTGCGCAAGGCCTTCGCCTATATCCTCGCCGTGCATGTGCCCATTGTTGGCATGTCGCTCATTCCGGTGCTGCTGGGCTGGCCCACGCTGCTCGGGCCGATCCATGTGGTGTTCCTGGAACTGATCATCGACCCGGCTTCCTCCATCGTGTTCGAGGCCGAGCCCGAAGATGCGGATGTGATGTCGCGCCAGCCCCGGCAGCCTGGCGCATCCTTGTTCAATCTGCCGTTGCTGGCGCGCGGGCTTGGCCAGGGCGTTGTGGTGCTGGCCAGTGCGCTAATGGTGTTTCTGGCCGGCATGGGCGGGCCGGGCGGCGAGGCGGCGGCGCGGGCCATGGCGTTTGTTGCGCTGGTGCTGGGCAATTTCGGACTGGTGCTGACCAGCAAGGGGCTGGATTCCAGCGCACTGCGGGCGCTGCGCACGCCAAACCGGGCCTTGGCGATTGTTGCCGCCATCGCGCTACCGGCGCTGGTATTGGCGCTGGCGGTGCCGGGGCTGCGCCATCTCTTTGGGTTTGCGGCGGTGAGCGCGGGGCAGATTGCCTTTGCCGCCGCCGCCGCCGCTGGCAGCTTTGCGGTGAATGAGGCGCTGGCATGGGCCATGCGGCGCCTGCGCCAGCGCGGCGCGCTTAAATAAGCAGGCTCAACAGAGCAGTCAGCGCTTCAAGCCGGTCCGGCTGTTGCTTCTTCTTTACCGGCCCCGGCACTATGGTACTGCGCGTCTGAAACCTGTTCCAGCCAGTCAACGGCCTTGCCGTCGAGCTGTTCCTGGATGGCGATATGCGTCATCGCGGTGGTGGCTGTGGCGCCGTGCCAATGGCGCTCGCCTGGGGCGATCCAGACCACGTCGCCAGGGCGGATGCTTTGTGCCGCCGCGCCCTCAAGCTGCACCCAGCCACAACCGGCGATGACGATGAGCGTCTGTCCCAGCGGGTGCGTGTGCCAAGCGGTGCGCGCACCAGGCTCGAAGGTAACGGCGGCGCCAAAGGCGCGGGCCGGGGCGGGTGGGTTGAACAGCGGGTCCAGCCGCACCGTGCCGGTGAAATATTCAGCAGGGCCCTTGCCGGAGGGTCGCGTGCCGGCTCTGAAAACGTCCATGATACCGCCTCCTCGCGGGTTGCCGTTGGTAGAGTACCTAACCTTTACCGCCGCTCGCGATTAGATGCTATAAAACGCATGAACTTATAAGGTGGATTTATGAATGGCGCGCGAACGCGGCTTCAGCAAAGCCGCGGCGAAACCGGGGGGCAGTTTGCGCCGGGCCATACCATTTCCGGCCGGGAGGAACGGCCGGGCGGCGCTGGGTATAAAAGGATAAGCCGGAGCATTCACCTGCTCCGGCTTCGGTATCTCGCTCAGGCGGCCGAGAGCATGTTGTGCGGATCGATCACGAATTTCTTCGGCGCCCCGGCATCGAACTCGGCATAGCCCTTGGGGGCGTCGTCAAGCGAAATGATCTCCACGCCGACGATATCGGCGATTTTGATGCGGTCCCACAAAATCGCCTGCATCAGCGCGCGATTATACTTAAGCACCGGGGTCTGGCCGGTGTAGAAGCTGTGCGACTTGGCCCAGCCGAGGCCAAAGCGGATGCTCAGCGCCCCCTGCTTGGCGGCTTTGTCGACGGCGCCGGGGTCGTCGGTGACGTAGAGGCCGGGAAAGCTGATCTTGCCGGCCGGGCGCGTCACGTTCATCAGCGAATTCAGCACGGTCGCCGGGGCCTCATGCTGGGCGCCGTCATGGCCGTGGCCGCGTGCCTCGAAGCCGACCGCATCGATGGCGCAATCCACTTCGTCAGT
>JAJYAF010000553.1 GCA_021779655.1 Pseudomonadota bacterium | reverse complement strand
CACGCTTTCGGTTGAAAGAGCCTATATCCCGCCCGAGGCGGGACTGATCGTCCGTGATTCCCCGCTTGAGGAACTGCTGTCCGATGCCCGGCGTACGGTCTGGGTATGCGGGCCGGGCCTTGGAGTCGGGTCGGCGGGCGCCAAGCTCGACCTGCTGATCCGCGCCGGCAAAACCGTCGTGGCCGACGCCGATGCGCTTACCGCCTGCACCCATGCGCCCGAGCGTTTGCGCGGCGCCGCGGTTCTCACGCCGCATGCCGGGGAATTTGCCCGGGTTTTCGGGGCGCCTGGCACCGACAAGCTTGCCGCCGTGCGCGCCGCCGCCGAGCGGACCCGCGCGGTGACCGTGCTGAAGGGCGCCGATACGATCATCGCCGCGCCGGACGGCCGCGCCGTGATCAACCGCAACGCCCCGCCCTGGCTCGCCACCGGCGGCACCGGAGACGTTCTCTCGGGGACAATCGCCGCGCTGCTCGCGCGCGGCATGCCGGCCTTCGAGGCCGCCTGCGCCGCGGTGTGGCTGAACGGCGAGGCAGGGAACCGGTTAGGCCAGGGGCTTATCGCGGAAGATCTGCCGCAAGCGCTGGCCCAGACGATCGCCTCGCTGCGCCAGGAATGAGCGACCCGCTGCCCCGCGGATTCAACCAGGCGCGTGTTGCCATTGAAACGCCCCAAACCTGGGGCATAAACCTGATCATAACCATGTGAGCCTAACCATAGGGTGGGAACAGGAATTTATCCTATACAAACCACGGCCAAAAAGGTTGTCGATAGTTTAGTCATACTAACTGATCGCCGAACCGGACCGCCGAACCGAAACAAGGCAGAAAATGAGCGCCTGGGTTGCCGATATTATAGCCTTCCTGGTTCTTTGCATCGGCGCCCGTGCCGGCCGGCCGCGAGCGGTGCGTGGCCTCTGCGCGCTCGGCACGATCTATCTCGTCTTCTTCAGTATCGCATACTATATCTGGCTGAGCGGGGCCTACCACCGTTTCAAGACACATCCGGGGATGCTGCATGTCGGAATCGTCTCCGCCTTCGCTTTTGAACATTTCTGGACGCTGTTCGGCAACATGCTGCTGGTGCAGGGCGTGATTCCGCTCGCTCTTGTCTTCCTTGTCTATTTCGCCGTGAAATGGCTGAACATTCCGCTCCGGCCCGGATCGCCCTCGTCCTCCCGTTAAGATATTCATTTAGCGCGTCTTGATCTCCGTCCGATTTCCACGAATCAGCGAATACCATTTGCGGCAGGGAGCGGTGATTATCCCCTTGGCGGCGGGCTTCGTTACTCCGAGCACGCCCTCATGGGCCTTGATTTTCTATTTAACCGCCATTCCGCCGCTTCTTTTAACGCTTTGGCACGGCTGGCGTCCGGCCTGGCGCGACCCAGCGATGGTTTCCATCCTCACGCTTTGGGGTTGGTCAGCGCTTACGATCGCCTGGAATCATCACTATTCGATTCATGGAAAAACCACGGCCTACTGGATTGTCGAGGCGCTCTGGACGCTCGTGCTCGTGCTCAACTTCGTAAGCGCCACCGAGGAAGATGTGCGAACGCGCGACCGGGCCATGCAGGCGGTGATTTACGGCGCCGCCGTCAACGCCGGCATCAGTCTCGTTCTATTCTTTCTCAAGGGCGATTTCACCACGCGACTCTGGGGCTACGGGCTGACGGGCAATCCGGTCATGGGCGCTGCGATCATGGATATCGGTCTGCTGCTGGCGTTCATCCGCGCGCGTGAGGATACCCGCCGGCGCCTGCCGATGGCCGCCGCCGCGATACCGATGATCGCCTTCCTTGGATTCAGCTACAGCCGTACAGCCTTGCTCGCCATGGGGGTCGCGCTGCTGGTAATCGTTTTTGGCAACCGTCCGCTGCTCGCGGCACTTGCCGCCGCGCTCCTGGCGGCCGTGGGCCTCGTGCTCTGGAAGTTCGGCCACGCGCTGTTTCCCATGCTGTGGAACAATCTCGTCTCGCGCGGCGACGATTGCCATGCCGCGCTCTGGCACGCGGCCTGGCACGCGATCCGCCTGAACCCGCTATTCGGCTATGGCCCTTCCGCCACGCTGCCCAGCATGCCGGAAAATCACTGGTGCCCGCCCAATCCAAGCCCGCATAATTTCTATCTCTGCCTGCTCTACTACAGTGGTGCTATCGGGCTCGCTCTGTTTGCCGTCACCGTCGCCATGCTGTGGCGGCATCTTTGTATCGCCACCCGCGGCGTCACGCGCCGGCTTTGGCTTGGTGTGGGACTGATCCCACTGATTGTGGGTCTCTCCGATCTCGTCCAGATCGATAAAGGTCCCTCAGTGATGTGGTATATCGTCTGGATACCGATGCTGTTGGTGCTCACCCTGCCGGCCCCCGGCACGCAGCCCGGTGCTACCAGGGCATTTCCTCGGGCGCGCGCTCGCCGTTTAGGACCGCCAGCAGATGCGCGGCAACGCTTCGCTCGTTGAACTTTTCGAAATACCGGGTACGTCCCGCGGCCCCCATGCGCATACGCGCCTGCGAATCCGAGGCAAGCCGCCCCAGCCTCTCGGTAAGTTCGTCGAGGCTTGAGAAAAACAACATCTCATCCTCGCCGAAATAATCTCC
>JAJYAF010000552.1 GCA_021779655.1 Pseudomonadota bacterium | reverse complement strand
GGCCATCGGCATCGCGCGCATGTTCAACGTTCGCTTCCCCGTCAATTTCAACTCGCCGTTGAAGGCCGCCAGCATCATCGATTTCTGGCACCGCTGGCACATGACGCTGTCGCGTTTCCTCAACCTCTATCTGTTCAACCCCATCGCCTTCGCCATCGTCCGCAACCGCATCAGGCGCGGCTTGCCCGTCAACAAGACGGCGCAGAAAACCCCCGGCGGTTTCGCCGCCATGGTGGCTTTCCCCATGCTCGCCACCATGGCGCTGGCCGGCGTCTGGCACGGTGCCGGCCTGCAATATCTCGTCTTCGGCTTGCTGCATGGCGGCTACCTCACCGTCAACCACGCCTGGCGAATGCTGCGACCAGCGACGGAGGCAAAACCCTCCCGTCTGACCGTCTTCGGCTGCGTCCTGCTGACCTTCGGCTGTGTTTTGGTCGCGCTCGTCTTCTTTCGCGCGCCGAGCCTCGCCGGTGCCGGCCGGATGCTTGCTTCGATGGCGGGTCTGCACGGCATCGGCTGGCCAACCTTCGGCAGCGCCAACGCCGCGATCGCCGACCGCATGCGCGCCGTGCCGGTGAATATCGGCCTTGCCAAGAAGTTCAGCGCCGAGGTGACGAATGTCGCCGTCGCCGCCTGGGTGCTCATGCTTTGCGTTATCGTGTGGGCGCTGCCGAATACGCGGGAGATCATGGAAGGCGCCGAGCCGGCGGCCGCCACGGCCCGCCGCCGGTTGCTGGCCTGGCGGCCCACGCTCGGCTGGGCAACCGTCATGGGCGCCATGGCGGCGTTCGCGTTGCTCGCGGTCACCGGCACCAGCGAATTTCTCTACTACCAGTTCTGAAGCATGGACGGAATGCAAACGACCCTGGCCACGGCTTCCGATTTCGCCGGCACGCAGGCAGTGCCGTCGGCGCGCGCTCGACCAACGGTATTATCCCCCGGCGGTTTCCTGGCCGTCGCCGCGCTGGTCTGCGCGGCGCTCTGGGCCTGCATCTGGGCCTATATCGTATGTTTCCCCATGGCCTATCTCGACCGCGACTACCCGCTGCTTGCCGCGAAGGCGCAACTCGCCGCCGCCTGCCCGACGGGCAACATCGCCGTGTTCGGTGACAGCCGGGCGATCGTCGGCGTCATCCCGGCCCAAATGGATATGCGTGTCACCAACCTTGCCACCCCGGGCGCTTCGCCGATCGAGGAATATTTCATGGTCCGGCGCCTGCTGCGCTGTCCCACGCCGCCGAAACTGGTCGTCATCGCGCAATCCGCGGGCATGTATGCCGGCCCGCACGCTTTCTGGAGCATCTACGCCCATATGGGGGTCCTGAAACCCGCCGAATTGCGGCAGGTAACGGCGGATGCCGCGCGCCTGCAAGATGATTTCCTGGAAGCCATGCCGCATCCGCGCGGCGTGCCCTACAGCCTGCTGCCCAGCCTTTACGGCGTCCGCTTCCCGTCATTCTACTTCGCCAACCTGATCGGAGGCTACGGCTTCGCCCGCTACCATTACAACCGGGTTGTTCTGCGGAACATCGTGCACGATTCCGGCCATATGACGTTCGGTGACGCGCCGCGCAACGACGAGATCGCGGATGAAGGCCGCATGGAAAACTGGCAGGTAACGCCGGTGACGAACGATTATCTGCGGCGCATGCTGGCCTTGCTCGCAAGCCATCACGTGCCCGTTGCCATCGTTACCATGCCGATGAACCAGGCAACCTGCCAGCATCTCTCGCCGCTGATGCAGCCGCGCCTTACCGCCTATCTCGCATCCATCGCGCGCGACAATCCCAATGTCGTACTGGCGGATTCCGCCATCGCCTGCTGGCCCGATACCGATTTCAACGACAACGCGCATTTCAACCTTCCCGGCGCCATTGCTTATACAAAACAATTTCAGGCAACGCTTAAACAACTGGCCGCATCCGCGAATATGAGGAACGCGGTCAATGACTGATCCGTCACCCACCATGCTGCCCGTCATGATCGGGGAATGCACCGGCTGGTTCCACCGGCCAGCGGCCGAGGCCATGGATGTCGCGGTCCTGCTTTGCCAAGGCTCCGGCCAGGATTATACCAACGGCTACCGCCCGATGCGTATTCTGGCGGACCAACTGGCGGCCGGGGGCATTCCGGTCCTGCGCTTCGACTATCCCGGCACCGGCGATGCCGCCGACCTTCGAAGCGGCGACACCTGGCCCGTCTGGCGCGAAAGCGTGAGCGAGGCCGCGGACTGGCTGCGCCGCGTCAGCGGCGCCGGCCGCCTGGTGCTGGCGGGCCTGCGCATCGGCGCGGCGCTCGCGGCGCTGGAAGCCTCGGCGCGCGGCGACGTTGCCGGGCTCGTTCTTTTCGAACCGGTGCTGACCCTGCGCAGCCTGCTGACGCAAATGACCATGGAAAGCCGCCTGCGCAAGAAATCCCCGGAGGTCGGCGCGCCGGAGGGCGGCATCGCGCTCGGCGAGCTGAGTTTCTCTGCGCGTGACCTCGCCGAAATGCGCGCCATCGACATCACCCGCCTCTCCTTCCAAACCGCCATGCCCGCCGCGATTTTCGCGCAGGCCGATGGCGCGAAACTCGCAACCCGTCTTGCCGTCTGGACCGAA
>JAJYAF010000551.1 GCA_021779655.1 Pseudomonadota bacterium | reverse complement strand
TGGCGATTGGAAGGCGGCGGCCCCCACCGGCAGGATGCCATGCCAAGCCTCGTACATGGCCGGCCGCATCAGGTCGTTCATCGCCGCATCCAGCACCACGAATCGCTTGGCCGCGCGTTTTTCCAAAATGACCGAGGCGAGGAGCACTCCCCCGGGCGCGGTGAGAAAACGGCCCGGCTCCATCATCAACCGTACATCCAGCCCCCCAATCTCCTGCCGCGCCATGGCGGCGAAGGCGCGGGGAGTAAGCCCCGGCTCGTCCCGGTAGCCGATGCCGAGCCCGCCACCGAGATCCAGCGAGTCCACGGTCTGCCCCGCGGCGCGCAGGGCGCGGATCATCCCGGCCGCTTTGCCATAGGCGAGGCGGTAGGGTTCGGTGGAGAGGATCTGGCTGCCGATATGCACGGCAATGCCTGTCATCCGGATCCCGGGCAGCCGCGCCGCATGGGCGTAGAGAGGGGGAATTTCCGCCGCCGCGATGCCGAATTTATTATCGGCGAGGCCGGTGGTGATCTTGGCATGGGTGCCCGCATCCACATCCGGGTTCATGCGCAAGGCGAGGCAAGCCGTCAGCCCCGCGCGCGCGGCGATGGCGGAGATCATCTCAACCTCCTCCGCGCTTTCCGCATTGATCTGGCCGATTCCCGCCGCTAGCGCCATCTCCAGCTCGGCGGCGGATTTGCCCACCCCGGAATAGACGATATCCGCCGGGGCGATGCCAGCCTGGCGGGCGCGCAGGAACTCGCCAAGGGAGACGATATCCGCGCCCGCGCCAAGGCTGCGGAACAGGTTGAGGATGGCGAGATGATCGTTGGCCTTGACCGCGTAATGGATATCGACGGGCAGGGCGGCGGCGAAGGCCGCGCGCAGGGCGGCGAGACGGGCGCGCATGGTGCCGGCGCCGTATACCCAGACCGGCGTGCCGTAACGGTCGGCGATGGCATTGAGGGGCACGTCCTCAAGGCAGAGTCCATCCTGGCCGTGCATGCGTAATTGGGGACGCGCCGCCAGCAGATCTTCAAGTTCCGGCTCGGGGCCGGTGGGCAGTATATCGGCCATTATTGTGGCGGCGGATAGGTGCGGGGATATGTGATGTCTTGCGGCGGGCCGGGGGGAGAGGGTGGGCCGCGGCGGCCGCAACCCGCGAGCATGATGAGGCAGAGCAGCGCCAAAAGCAGTCTCATGCGAGTATCTCCAGCCAGCGCGCCGCCTGGGCGGCTACATTGGCGGGGGCGGTGCCGCCATAAGAGGCGCGGGAAGCCACCGAGGCCCGCACCGTCAGAACATCAAAGACATCCGCGGTGATGCGCGGCTCCACGCTCTGCATCTCCGCCAGGCTCAGTTCCGGCAGATCCACCCCCCGGCTCTCTGCCAGGCGAACGAGGCAGCCGGTGACGTGATGCGCGTCGCGGAAGGGCATTTTAAGCGCTCGCACAAGCCAGTCGGCGAGGTCGGTGGCGGTGGAGAAGCCGGAAGCCGCCAGCGCTTCCATGCGCGCGGTGTCGGGCCGCATGTCCAGCACCATACCCGTCATCGCGGCGAGACAGAGTTCAAGCGAGGAGACGGCATCGAAAACCGGCTCCTTATCCTCCTGCATGTCTTTGGCGTAAGCGAGCGGCAGGCCCTTCATCACCGTCAGCAGCGCCATCAGCGCGCCGTAGATGCGCCCGGTCTTGGCTTTGGCGAGTTCCGCCGCGTCCGGATTCCGCTTCTGCGGCATGATCGAGGAGCCGGTGGTATAGGCATCCGACAGGGTAATGAGCCGGAAGGGCGGCGAGCACCAAATGATGATCTCCTCGGCGAAGCGCGAGAGATGCATGGCGCAGATAGAGAGGGCGGAAAGGAACTCGAGGGCGAAATCACGGTCGGAGACGGCGTCGAGTGAATTGGCGGCGGGCCGGTCGAAACCGAGCGCCGCGGCCGTCATGAAACGGTCGATGGGAAAGGAGGTGCCGGCGAGCGCCGCCGCGCCCAGCGGGCATTCATTCAGCCGGGCGCGGGCGTCCTTGATCCGTCCCGCATCCCGTGAGAGCATCTCCACATAAGCGAGGAGATGATGGCCAAAGGTCACCGGCTGTGCGGTTTGCAGATGCGTGAAGCCAGGCATGACGGTGGCGGCGTGCTCGGCGGCGCGGGTCGCGAGAGCCTTCATCAGCTCGCGAATGCGGGCCATGATGGCGTCCATGGCCTCCCGGACCCAGAGGCGGAAATCCGTGGCCACTTGGTCGTTGCGGCTACGCGCGGTATGAAGACGCCGCGCGGCCTCGCCGACCCGCTCGGTCAGCCGCGCCTCGATGTTGAAGTGGATGTCCTCCAGCGCGCGCGCGAACGGGAACTGCCCGGACTCGATCTGCGCCGCGATCGCCGCTAGACCACGCGCGACGTCCTGCTCGTCGGTTGGGGAGATGATGCCGCGCGCCGCCAGCATCGCGGCATGGGCGAGCGAGCCGGCGATGTCCTGCCGCCACATCCGCTGGTCGAAGCCGATGGAGGCGTTGATCTCCTCCATGATCGCATCGGGACCACTG
The DNA here is from genome assembly GCA_021779655.1 of Pseudomonadota bacterium. The sequence goes on along the minus strand of JAJYAF010000551.1, from coordinate 74 downwards.
CCGAAACGACCGCCCCACATCTTGTTGCTCATCGTCGACCCTTCGGACAGCTAGACAGAACCGGACCGTATCGA
>JAJYAF010000550.1 GCA_021779655.1 Pseudomonadota bacterium | reverse complement strand
TAACAGGGATTTCGCGAAGAGGAACTCATCAGTGCAACCAGATAAAAAGCTCCGCCGCTCCGTGTTGCTGCGTGCCGGCATCGCGGCACTCGCAGTATCCGGTTTCGCCGGCTTCACCGGCGCCGCCAGCGCCCAAAGCGTGACCCCGCTGGTCGAAAGCGGTTCCAGCCTGCTCTATCCCCTCTTCAACATCTGGGTGGAAGCATACCGATCCGTAAACCCCAATGTCCAGATCACCACCACCTCCACCGGCTCTGGCGCGGGCATCGCGCAGGCGATCAAGGGTCTGATCCAGATCGGCGCATCGGATGCCTATCTGTCGAACGCCATGGCCAAGGCGCATCCCACCATGCTGAGCATCCCGCTCGCCATCTCCGCGCAATCGGTCAATTACAATCTGCCGGGCATCTCCAACCTCAAGCTGTCCGGGCCGATCCTTGCCGGCATCTATTCCGGCAAGATCACCAAATGGAACGACCCGGAGATCGCGGCCGCCAATCCCGGCGTTGCATTGCCTGACGATACCATCGTGCCGATCCATCGGCTTGACGGCTCCGGCGACACCTTTATCTTCAGCCAATATCTCTCGGCCTCCGATCCGGCATGGAAAAGCGCTGTCGGCTTCGGCACCACACTTTCCTGGCCGCCGATCGGCGGGGAAATCGGCGCCAATGGCAACCAGGGCATGCTGGCCGCGGCCCAGGCCAATAAATATTCCGTCGCCTATATCGGTGTCAGCTACGCTTCGAAGGTAGCCGCCGCCGGGCTTGGCACCGCGGCCCTCAAAAACGCCTCCGGCAATTATGTGCTGCCGACACAGGAGACGATTTCCGCCGCGGCGCAAAGCGTTGCCGCCACCACCCCGCGAGATGAACGCATCAGCATCATCTTCACGAAGGGGGAAGAAAGCTACCCGATCGTCAACTACGAATATGCGGTGGTGAACCGCGAGCAGCCTTCGCCCGCGGTCGCGGATGCCATCCGGACCTTTCTGACCTGGGCGATCAATGAAGGCAACGACGTGAAATATCTAAGCCATGTAAACTTCCTGCCGCTGCCGCCCGCCATAAAATCGCTCTCGGCCGCGCAGATAGCGAAAATCAAGTAACCCATATAAATAAAAACCACGTCCATGTAATAAGCCTTATGCAACCAAGTCACCATCCTCCCGGCGGTCGGCGGGAGGATGGTTTGTCCGGAATTTCGTTCCCATGCGGCTGACACCGTTCCGCCTGACATTGCTGGTACTGAGCCTGGCCATTCCCGCGGCCCTTCTCGCCGTTATCCTCTTTCTCCTGATCTATTCCTGGCCGGCGATCCAATTCAACGGTTTAGGCTTCGTAACCCGTGTCATCTGGAATTTAGGCGACCTTTACGACGACCCTGTAACCGTGCGCGGCCATCTGGTGCCCTCGGGGGCAAATTACGGCATAGCGGTATTCATCGCCGGCACCCTGCTCAGCTCCTTCATCGCGATCCTGATAGCCACCCTGCTCTCCGTTGGCGCCGCGATCTTCCTGTCGGAAATCGTGCCGCCAAAGCTTCGCCCCCTGCTCGCCCTGCTGGTGGAGCTGGTCGCGGTGGTGCCGAGCGTTGTGTTCGGGCTGTGGGGCGTCGTGGTTCTGGTGCCCTTGATCGGCACCGTTCTGGGCCCCGCCGTTTCACATTACCTCGGGTTCATTCCCTTTCTGCGGGGCGGCGACAGCGGCGGCGGCTATGGCCTGCTTGCGGCCTCAATCGTGCTCGCGCTGATGATCACGCCGATCATCACCAGCACGTTGCTGGACGCGCTGCTCCAGGTTCCCAGAGAGAACCGCGAATCCGCCTTCGCGCTCGGCGCCACCCATTTCGAGGTGGTCTCCAAGGCGATGATGCCCATGGTGCGCGCCACGCTGATCGGCGGCATCGTGCTGGCGCTCGGGCGGGCGCTGGGCGAAACCATGGCCGTGCTCATGGTTTCAGGCGGCGGGCTTAATATCCTGCCGCATTCGATCTTCAGCCCTATTTCCACCATCGCCTCCTTCATCGTCAGCCAGCTCGACAGCGCGGAGGGCGATCCGACCAATATGGCGGTCCGGTCACTGGCGGAAATCGCCCTGGCGCTGTTCGTCATCACGCTGCTCACCAATGCGGGCGCGAAACTCCTGGCCGCGAGAGGGCTCCATGTCCGCAAGCTCAGGGATTAGCGCGATGTCCCGCCGGCGCTCCGCGCACGAGCTGCGGCGGACCATCGCCGGACGCATCGGCTGGGTGGCCTGCGGCCTCGCGCTGCTGCTGGTCATAGGACCGCTCCTCGATATCGTCTGGGTGGTGGCGTATAACGGGTTTTCCGCCATCTCGCTGAAGCTCTTCACATCGCCAACCCCGCCCGCGGGCGTTGGCCTATGGAACGCCATCGAGGGCACGATCGTCATTTCGGTCCTGGCGATGATCATCGCGATCCCGATCGGGATCGGTGCCGGCATCTATCTTTCGGAATACGGCAACAACCGGCTCGGAAACGTCATCCGGTTCCTCTCCGACGTGCTGACCGGAACGCCCTCGATCGTGCTCGGCTATTTCTCCTATATCGTGCTGGTCGGCGGTCTCGGCTGGGGTCTTG
>JAJYAF010000549.1 GCA_021779655.1 Pseudomonadota bacterium | reverse complement strand
TCATCCGGCTGCACATCATGCGCGTGCATCGGCGTCTCATCGCAGGGGGTCACCATAAGCCTGGTGCGGGCCTCGGCGCGAATGTACCAGTCATGCACGGCTGACTGCACCATCGGCCAGTGCTCCACCTCATAGGGCGCGGGGTCGATAATCGCCGCGGTCCTGCGGCACGCCACCAGGCCGAGCGGCGCCACCCCCGCAATCCGCGCCACCTCATCCGCCCAGGCTCCCGCGGCATTCACCACAACCGGCGCCCGCAAAATCACACCGGCCGCGGTCTCCACCTCCCAGGCGCCCTGCTTGCGCTCAATGCGCCCCGCGCGGCTGCGCAACATCAGCTGCCCGCCCGCCGCGCGCGCCCGGCGAAGGTAGAACTGGTGCAGCGCCGCCACATCCATATCAAAACCATCCCGCTCTATCCCGGCCCGCACGGCGTAGCCCTCTATCAGCGCCGGAACCATCGCCTTCACCCGGGCCAGGGAAATCTCCTCAATCCCCAGCCCCTGGCCGATCAACCCGTCCAGCGCGTCCGTCTGCTCCGGCGGCGCCAAATAGATGATCTCGCGCCCCACCGCGAGCCGGTCCGTGCCGATATCCGCAGGCGGGTTCAAAAAAAACGCGCGCGAGAGTCCGGTGAGCACACGCACATCCGCCGGGCCGTAATTGCGCACCCAAATCGCCGCCGAGCGCCCGGTGGTGTGGTAGCCCGCCTGCGCCTCGGCCTCCACCAGCGCCACATTATGCGTAGCGCCCAGCCCCGCCGCCACACTCGCCCCGGCCATCCCCGCGCCGATCACGATCACATCAAAATTCTGACTCATTCAAAAAAGAACCCCTGCAAACTCGCCAGCACCTGCGCCGGCTTTTCGGCATGCAGCCAATGCCCGGCCCCCGCCACCGTCTCCACCACCGCGCGCGGAAACAAGCGCGCTATCTCCGCCCCCGCCTGCGCGGGCACATAGTCTGAGTCTCCCCCGCGCAAAAACAACACCGGCCCGCCGTAAGGCATCACCCCCGGCGGCTCGTTCCAGCCCAATATCTGCGGCATCGCCGCGCCGATCTCCGCCAGCCCCGCGCGCCAGCGCGGCACCGCCCCCAGGCTGAGGTTGTTGAGCAGAAACGCCCGCATCTCCGGCGCCTTCACCACCCCCGCCAGCGCCGCATCGGCCTCGCCCCGGCTCAGGCCCGGGTGCAGCACAATCGCCTGCATCGCCTTCACATAATCGTCGTAGTCATGCGCATAGCGCATCGGCGCTATATCCAGCACCGCGAGGCGCTCCACCAGCTCCGGGCGCCGCAACGCCAGCATCATCGCCGTCTTGCCGCCGAGCGAATGCCCGGCCACCCGCGCACGCGCCACCCCCAGCGCCGCGCAGGTCTCGGCCACATCCCCCGCCATGGTCGCAAAATCCATCGCCGCGCCGTGCGGGCTATCGCCGTGGTTGCGCAGATCCATGGCAATCACCCGCGCCTGGGTGCCAAGCCCGCGCGCCAGCACGCCCAAATTTTTCGCCGCGCCGAACAAACCATGCAACAGCACCAGCGGCGGACCTTCGCCCGAGATCAATGTGTTCAAAATCATGCAGGCACCTTCGCCGCAACGGCGAATAATCTCAAGCGCCCGCCCGAACAGCAGCCATGAACACAGCGAGCCCCCACCCCCGGCGCCACGCACTTCGCAACCCGGCCGGAAAGGACTAATCACCACGCATGATCACGCGCCGCACCGCCCTCTCGCTCCTCTCGCTGCCGCTTCTGCCCGCCCAGGCCCTGGCGGAAACTTCACCCCCCGCACAGGCCGCCGCCCCGGCGCCGTTGGCGATGGTGATGAACTCCGGCGAAGCCACTGTCTCGGTCATTGACATGACAAGCAAGCAGGTCATCAACACCCTGCCCATGCTGCGCGAGCCCAGCCACTGGGCCCTCACGCCTGACCGCAAAAAACTCTACGTCTCCGACGCCAGCGGCAACGCGCTTTTCATCTTCGACCCCCTCACCGCCGCGCCCATGGGCCATATCCGCATCGCCGACCCCTACCAGCTCGCCTACACGCCAGACCAGAAATACCTGGTGGTGAACGCCCTGCGGCTCGACTATGTCGACGTTTACGACGCCACCACCCTGCAACTCGTCAAACGCTTCAAATCCGGCAAATTCCCAAGCCATATGGATTTCTCGCCAGACAGCCGCTTCAGCTTCCATTCCATGCAGAAATCAAACACGCTGGTCTGCCTCGACCTCGCGAACATGACCGAACGCTGGAGCGTGCCCATCGGCAAAACCCCCGCCGGCGTACTCTGGCATAACGGCAAGCTGCTGGTCTGCATCATGGGCGAAAACGGCATCGTCGAGGCTGACCCGCTGACCGGCAAAATCACCCGCCGCCAGGCCACCGGCGAGGGCGCGCACAACATCTTCCTCTCGCCCGGCGGCTCAACCCTCTACGTCTCAAACCGCGTCGGCAGCACACTCTCAGCGCTCGACCCGCTCAGCCTGGAAGTCAAACGCGACTACCGCATCCCCGGCGGCCCGGACGATATCGGCATCGCCCCGGACGGCAAAATCTGGATCGCCCTGCGCTTTAACGAAGCCGTCGCCGTCCT
>JAJYAF010000548.1 GCA_021779655.1 Pseudomonadota bacterium | reverse complement strand
CCGATCTGCGCTCCAACATCGCGGCGGAGGCGCGCGCCAAGATCATCTATGAACGCCTGATCAATATCGCCGACGATCCGGGCGTGAAGGATGCGCTGACCTTCCTGATGACCCGGGAGATCGCGCATCAGAAATCGTTCGAAAAAGCGCTCTATGCGATGATGCCGAATTTCCCGCCCGGCAAGCTGCCCGGCGATCCGGAATTCACCGACAAATATTACGACGTCTCGCAAGGCGAGGGGAACATGCGCGGCCCGTGGAACCAGGGCGAGCAATGGGAATATGTCGAGGACCGCGCGGCGATGGCCGCCGTGGATGGCGGCGATGGCCTCGCCACGGTCAAGCTGTCTCACGCGGAGAAGACGCTTGAGGAAAAAATGGCCGCGCGCACGGCGTCCGACCCCGACAGCAACCCCGTGACCGGCGCGGAACTCGGCGCGACACCGCAGGCACTCGGCAAGAAGACGAAATAGCGATGAAGTAACCAGGCCCCGAGATCGAGCGAAAAGCCGTTGCGCTTTTCGCTCGACCCTCAGCGGACAAGACCGCCGGGCGCGGTTGAGAGTTGCGGCGCGGCGATGCGGCATGGCACAAGAACAGCCATGTTCAGGCGCATGATTCTAAGCTCAGTTCCCGCCTTGCCGCTGCTGCCGCGCCTTGCGCGGGCGGATGACTTCCAGGCGTTTTTAAGCCGCGTGCGCGCCCGGGCCAGGGCGCGCGGCATCCCGCAATCGGTGATCGACGAAACCACGGCGGGCCTGGTCCCCAACGCCGATGTCCTGCAGCTTGATCGCCACCAGCCCGAATTCACCCTCACCTGGGCGCAGTACAGCGCGCGGGTGCTCAACGCCGGGCGCATCGCGCAGGGCCAGGCGAAGGCGCGGTCCGCGCGGTCCCTGCTCGCGGCCGTCACCAGCCAGAGCGGCGTGGATTCCGGACCGCTGCTGGGCATCTGGGGGATCGAGACCAATTACGGGACCACGCAAGGCGATTTCGACGTGATCGACGCGCTCATGACCCTCGCCTGGGACCGTGACAGCGCCTATTTCGCGGGGCAGGCGATTTCCGCCATGCGCATCGTCGCGAACGGGGACGCGCCGGCGCGGAAGCTTATCGGCTCCTATGCCGGGGCGATGGGGCAGCCGCAATTCATGCCGAGCGTGTATCTTTCCACCGCGATCTCGTTCACCGGCTCGGGCCAGCCGGATATCTGGAATTCGGATGCGGATACGCTGGCTTCCATGGCGAATTACCTGACACGGGCGGGCTGGCGCCCGGCCGAGCCTTCCAGCGAGCCGGTACTGGCGCCTTCCGGCCTGGATATCGCCGCCACGGGCCGGGAGAATTTCCGGAGCCTTGGCTTCTGGCTGGCGCGCGGCGTGCAGCGGCTGCCCGGAGCCCCGGAGGTGGATCTCAACACCCAGGCTGCCCTGCTCCTGCCTGACGGCGCCGGTGGCGAGGCCTTCCTGGTTTATCCTAATTTCGTCGTCATCCGCCGCTACAACGCCTCCGACTATTACGCGCTGGCCGTGGGCGCGCTCGGCCGCATGGCTTTGCGGGCCTGACGCCGGCCGATGCGCCTTGCCTTGGCCATCGCGGGCCTGCTCGTCCTCTGCGGCTGCAGCCATCGGGCGCCGCCCCGGCCGCCGAAATTTTATGTCGGCTACCCGTTCCTCTCCGCCGGCGAATGGAAATATCCGCACGATTTCACGAATTATGACGCAACCGGCCTGGCCGTGGTGCTGAACGCGCCAAAGGGCGCCACGACCGCCGATAACGAGGCCTACGACCCCGACGCCCTGCAGGCGGCGAGCGCCGTGCTGCAACTGCCGGCGATCGTCACCGTAACAGACCTGGTCACGGGCAGGCAGGTTGAAGTGCTTGTCAATGATCGTCTGGCCGACCAGCCCGGCCGGGTCATCGGGGTGACACCCCGGGTCGCCCAGCTGCTGGGGTTTCCGCCGGACGGGGTGGTGGAGGTGGAAGTTACCTTGAACGCGCAGCAAACGGCCGCGATGGACGCCTCGCTTGGCGAGGGGCCGAAAATGAACGCGGCGCCCGAGGCGGATATTCAGGCGCAGGCGCTTGGGCCGCCCGGCACGGCGGCGCCGGGCGGTCCCGTCCGTCAGCTTTCGGCGCCGTCGGACGATAACGGGCAAAGCGCCGCCGGCGCGCTCCCGGGCGTGGTGACCACCGTCGCACCTTCTCCAGGCCCGCTCTGGGTGCAGATTCCCGGTTTTGGCCGGAGCGGTGATGCCGACCGCGTTCTGCAATACCTCTCCGGCATGCCGGTCATGGTCATTCCGGTGTTCGGTGGCGAGCGGCCCTTATGGGCCGTCCGGGTCGGTCCGTATCATTCGGTCGAGGCGGCGGATGCCGCGTTCCAGGCGGTCCTGCAACGGGGCATCTCCGATCCGGAAATCATCGTGCGGTGACGCGCGGCTATTTCATAACGCTGGAAGGCGGTGAGGGGGCCGGCAAATCCACCCAGGCCCGCCGGCTGCGGGATTTTTTGCAGGCGTCGGGACGGGATGCCCTGCTCACGCGCGAGCCGGGCGGCACCGCGGCGGCCGAGGCCATTCGCGCGCTGCTGCTCGACCCCCAAACCC
>JAJYAF010000547.1 GCA_021779655.1 Pseudomonadota bacterium | reverse complement strand
GGCCCCGGCGATGGCGGAGTACATGTCCGACCCGGTGCCGGCGATGACGCGGGCGGCGAAGGTGGAGGCGTTGAACTCATGCTCGGCATAGAGCACCAGCGAGGTGTGCATGGCGCGCACCCAGCTCTCCGAAGGCGCCTTGCCGTGCAGCAGGTGCAGGAAATGGCCGCCGATGGAGTCATCATCGGTCTCCACCTCGATGCGCTTGCCGTTGGTGGAGAAATGGTACCAGTACAGCAGCGCCGAGCCCAGCGAGGCCATGAGACGATCGGCGATGTCCTTCGCGCCCGGCTCGTTATGGTCATGCGCCTCGGGCAGGATGGTGCCGAGCGCCGAGACATAGGTACGCATGACATCCATGGGGTGGGCGCTGGCGGGGATGGCTTCCAGCACGCGCTTCACCGCCGCCGGCAGGCCGCGCAGCGCGCGCAGCTTTTGCTTGTAGGCTTTCAGCTCCGCGGCGTTGGGCAGGGTGCCGTGCACGAGGAGATGCGCGATCTCCTCGAAATCACAGGCATCGGCGACGTCGAGAATGTCATAGCCGCGATAATGCAGATCGTTGCCGGAGCGGCCGACGGTGCAAAGGGCGGTGTTGCCGGCGGCAACACCTGAGAGGGCGACGGATTTCTTCGGCTTGGGCAGGACGCTTTCGCTCATGTATGTGCGTCCCTTCTCAGAAGATGCCGGGCTTGGAGTCGAGCAGCTCGCCGGCGGGCAGGGCGACGTTCAGGCTGCCGAGTTCGCCGGCGGCGAGCTTGGGCAGGTTCTGCACGGCTTCGAGGAAGCGGTTGCTCTCGCGGGTGGTGATGATGCCGTTGGTGAGCTGCTGGAACTTGTGGATATAGTCAGCGCGCTCAAATGGTTTGGCGCCGAGCGGGTGGGCGTTGGCGACGGCCATTTCGTCGACCAGCTTGGAGCCGTCCTTGAAGAGGATTTCGACGCGCGCGCCGAAGGCTTTTTCGGCAATGTCGAGCGTGTGGTAGCGGCGGGTCCATTCCGGGTCTTCAACGGTTTCGATCTTGTGCCACAGGCGCACGGTATCAGCGCGGCCGGCGCGCTTGGGCGCGTAGGAGGTTTCGTGGTTCCAGAAACCATCCTGCAGGGCCACCGCGAAGATGTACATGATCGAGTGGTCGAGCGTCTCGCGGCTCGCCTTCGGGTCCATTTTCTGCGGATCGTTCGCGCCGGTGCCGATGACATAATGCGTGTGGTGCGAGGTGTGGATGATGATCTTCTCGATGGCGTCAACGTTTTCAATAGAGTCGCGCATGCGGAAGGCGAGGTCGATCAGCGCCTGGGACTGGTATTCGGCCGAGTGTTCCTTGGTGTAGGTGTCCATGATGGCGCGCTTGGCTTCCCCGGGGGTGGGCAGGGGGACGTGATATACCGCGTCCTTGCCGCCGAGCAGCCAGGCGATGACGGAGTCCTCACCTTCATAAATCGGGCTGGGCGCACCCTCGCCGCGCATTACGCGGTCCACCGCCTCGACGGCCAGCTTGCCGGCATGGGCGGGGGCGAAAGCCTTCCAGGAGGAGATTTCACCCTTGCGGCTCTGGCGCGTGGTGAAGGAGACATGCACGGCCTGCTGCACGGCCTGGTAGATGACATCCTGCTTGAGGCCGAGCAGGGTGCCGATGCCAGCGGCCTGGGCGGGGCAGAGATGGGCGATATGGTCGATTTTATGTTCGTGCAGGCAGATCGCCTTCACCAGATCCACCTGGATCTCGTATCCCGTGGCGATGCCGCGGATGAGGTCGCGGCCGGAGCGCTCCAGGGTCTGGGCAACGGCCAGGATGGGGGGGATGTTGTCGCCGGGGTGGGAGTAGTCGGCGGCGAGGAAGGTGTCGTGGTAGTCAAGCTCGCGCACCGCGGTGCCGTTGGCCCAGGCGGCCCATTCGGGCGAGACGGTGACGCGGGCGGGGGCGCCGAAGATTTGCGCGCCGCCTCTGCGGGCGTGGCCGAGGGCGCCGCCGCGCGCGGAGACCACCGGGCGGCGGTTGACGGAGGCGATGGCGACGGAGGCGTTGTCAATGATGCGGTTGATGATCATGTCGGTCACGTCCTTGGTGACGGCGACTTTGTCGGCGGCGACGCCGGCGATCTTCCAGGCCAGCTGGTCTTCACGCTTCAGCGCGACTTTCGAGGGGTAGACGCGAACTTCATTGAGTTTCATGTTCCGGTGGCTCCTTGGTCTTTTGTGTCTGGTGGCTTTGGCGGCGTGGGTGTTTGGCGCGCAGGCGTTTGTCGCGCGGGGCGCGAGATCCGGCGTGTTCATCGCGCCAAATGTTGGGAGCGTCCAGGGTTTGGGTTGCGGATAATGGCGAACGCCTTGCGCCGGTTTGCAAATTTTGCAAATAATTTGGCATGACCGAGAAGAAAATATTTGCAGGCGACAGGTTGCGCCGGGCGCGCGAGCAGGCGGGCCTGCGGCAGGCGGCGCTGGCGGTGAAACTGGGGATTTCGGCCAGTTATCTGAACCAGATTGAGAGTGACCAGCGGCCGCTGACGCCGGCGCTGCTGGCGCGGCTGGCTTTGGTGCTGAACGTGCCTGAGAGTTATTTCGCGGACCATGAGGATGCCAGGCGTGAGAGCCAGCTGCGCGAGGATCTG
>JAJYAF010000546.1 GCA_021779655.1 Pseudomonadota bacterium | reverse complement strand
GGCCCCGGCATAGAAGAAACTGCGGGCCAGTCCGGAAAGCGCCTCGCCGCCTTCCTCTCCGCCACCGGTATTGCAGGCAGAAAGCACCACGAGGTTGGCGTCCAGCTTCAGCCCCATCACATCGCTGGTGGTCAGCAGCGCGCCGCCGGCCGATTTCGCGCCGGCGGGCGCGGAGGTGACGATGGCCGGCTCCGCCTGGCAGGGCAGATCGGTCGGCAGCAGCGCGTGCGTGGCGAAATGCAGGATCTGAAAGTTCTTAAGCCCCGCCGCTTCCACATCGGGCACGGTGAAGGCAGCGCCCAGCAGCTCATCCTGCGCGCCTGCGCCGAAAATGGCCGAAGCCGCCTGTAATTCCAGCTTCGCATAGGGAAGTCGCGGCAGCCCGGCGAACTCGGCGGCGCTCTCCGGGCAGGTGGCGGGGTCGTAGGTCGCCTGCGCCTGCGCCAGGCTCACCGGCTGGAAATCGCCGAAGCCGAACCAGGGCTGCTTCGCGGCCGAGGTCCCCGCCGCGCGCCGCAGAGACACGAAATTCGCCGCCGCGGGCACGTAGGAAAGAGTCGTCTTACGGATCAGCCAGGGCGCGCGCGCCAGGTTGTTCGCGTTGCCGGGGCCGGTCGGCAGCAGGGAGAAAGGCAGCGCCAGCAGCGCGCCGGAGGGAGCGACGACGAGGTTCCTCACGCCCCGCATCTGTGCCGCGAACGGCCCCAGCGTGTCGGCGTAGATCGTTTCCGCATCCGCCATGTCGAAGGGGGGTAAGCCGTTTGCCCCTGGCTCGATGCTGGCGCGAACGGCTTTGACGCGCTCGGCCAGCCCGGCCTCGGTTGCATTCGTTTGCGCTATCTGAACCTGCCCGCCATGCAGAAAGAAAAGCCAGCTATTGCCGGACATGACGGTAATGCCAAGAAAGGCCTCGTCCGGCCGCAGCAGCTTCAGCACCTCGCTCGCGGGGACCACCTGTTGCACCAGCTGGCCATAATTGGGAGCGGCGGCCTGCGCGGCCAGTCCCGCCTGCTGCAACAAACCGCTGGTCTCGGCGATTTGCTTGTCCAGCGCCGCAAGCCCGGCGCCGCCATTGGCTGCATGCGCTTCTCTGTCGCGCTGCTGGTAAAGCGCCTCAAGCCGCTGCTGCGCATCCTGTTGGGCACGGATTGCCGCCGCCACTTTCGGGTTGGACGAACCCGAGGACAGCCGCGCCGCTGCTTCCGCGATTTCGCGGGCCGTGACGCTGCCCTGGGTCAGTTCGGCGGCCTCGAACATCTCGGCGTGCAGGGAATCCGCCCGTGCCGGATCGGCTTGGGTGGCCTTGGCATACACGTCGAGGCAGGGCCCGATCAGCGCCGCCGTGCTGCCCAGCCGAAGCACGCGCAACATCGCGATGCCCTGGCGGCAAGCGGTCAGCGCGCCAGGTTCGTCTCCGCCTTGCGCAAGAGCCGCACCACGCAGGAGCTCCGTTTCGGCTACCGGGCGGCTGCCGGGCAGGGCGGTACTGAAGCCGGCATAGGCATCGGTAAGATCAAGCGAGGCGGCCCGCGGCTGGCCATTGCCGCTGGCCAGCGTGGCCTGCGTACGGCTCAGCCGCGCGTCGAGGGTGGGTACCTCAAGGCCGTTCGCGCCGGCAATGCGCCAGGCACTGGAAATCGCCGCGGTGCTGCCCGTTTTGTCGTCAAGCTTGGCGAGAACCAGGGCCTGGTAGCGCCAGGTTTCGATGATTCCGAGAAGGGCCGCCTGAACCACCGGGCTGTTCAACGTCACCTGGGCGGCCATCAGCGGTCCCGCGCCGGACGGGGCGCTGACCGAAAACAATGCGCTGTTGCTGCTCGCCGCCGGGCTCGCCCGGAGCAGTTCCGGTGAGACCAGCGCCGCGTAGCGGTCGCGGGACTGACCGAGCAGGTCCAGCGCCTGGTGCAACTGCCCCTGGTTGAGCGCGCTCAGCGCCTCGTCGTACAACAATGCCGCGGAAGCGGTCGGGTCGCTCGCTTGCGGTGCCAGCCGGGCGGCGGCGGCGAACTGGGCCTTCGCCTCCGGGTATAGCCCCTGATCGGAGAGATTAAGCGCGAGGTCGAGCATCGGCGCCACGGTGCCGGGATTATCCGGCCCCAGCTTCCTCTGCTGCAGCGCCAAGGCGGCGCGATAGGCGATGACCGCGGTCGGGAAATCTTCTTCCTGGTTGGCCTTCGCCCCCAGCGCCATCAGCGCGTCGTATTGTCCGATATCGCCGGAACTGAACGCATGCGCGGCGAGGCGCTGCGCAAGGAGCTGGCTGGAATCGGTCACCTCCGCCTGTCCGGCGGCCTCCGCCGGCACACTGCCGCTCAGCACGCCGATGGCGCGCTGCATAACCCGCAAAGCCGGTTGCACGCCATCGGCGTAATAGGCCCGGCCGCCGATTTCCGTCGCCAGCGCAACATAGGGCCAGCCTCCGAAACGCTGGGTGCAGGGCAGGATCTCGGCGGGCACACCGTTCAGAATCAGCCCGCTCTCGGGCGTTTCGCAGGCATAGGCGGCATCCAGCCCGGCGCGCCAGGGGCTGTTGGCGGCAAGCCCGGATAGTTCCGCCTGGCTGGTCGCGCCGCCTTCCTGCACATGGGCGCTTGGCTGGTCCCAGCTGCCGCAA
>JAJYAF010000545.1 GCA_021779655.1 Pseudomonadota bacterium | reverse complement strand
AGGATGGATCCAGCGCAGGTGCATCTATCCAATGCGTCTTTCAAAACCCTGGCACCGCCCATCGTGTTCGCGATCTTCTCTTGGGTCGGTTTCGAAAGTGCCGCGACACTGGCGAAGGAGATCCGCAACCCCGAGGTGGTGGTACCGCGGGCGATCACCGCCACCGCCATCATCGTCGGCATCTTTTTCGTGATCACGACCTTCATCGTGGTGATGGGCTTCAATGACGACACCGCCAAACTCGGCGGCAGCAGCGCACCTTTGAACGATCTCACGAGCGGTATGGAAAGCTGGGTTTCGACGTTCATCTACTTCGCCGCCACCATCAGCTGTTTCGCCTGCGCGCTGGGACAACTCACCGCCTTCGCCCGGCTGCTGTTTTCGCTCGGACGCTATCAGTTCGTGCACAACTCCATGGGCCTCGTGCACAAGCATCACGGCACACCACATCTGGCGATCGGCGTCGGCGTGGTGCTGAACGCGCTGCTGTGCATCGGCTTTTCCTACGCTGGCGAAATCAACTGCGTCGGCTATTTCGGCACGATCGCAACCTTCGGATTCCTCGCCGTGTATTTCCTCTGCTCGATCTGCGCGCCGATCCTCATCCATCGGGAGGGCACCTTGAAGCCTGGGGATGTGATCCTCGGCGCCCTCGGCGCGGTCTGCATGGTGCTGGCCTTTGTCGGCAGCGTCTACCCAGTGCCGGCAGCGCCTTATAATTATTTTCCCTGGGGGTTCGTCGCCTATATGCTGATCGGCGTGGCGTGGTTCCTCATCCTGAAGAGCAGGTCGCCACAGACGCTTCTTGGCATCGAACACGATCTTGAAACGCTTGGGGCCGGCGCCGAATGATACCAATCCGCAAAAATGCGGATTGGTATGCGCGCGGGGTTGGCGGGGTGGCCGCGCGCGAAATCAAAGCCTTATACCAGCCCGCCACCTGTCTGATAGAGTCAATGAATTGGCGGGCTGGTATGAAATCGCACGGGCGGCGTTCGCAAGCGCCGCCCGAGTTTTCATGGCACAAAAGAGCGAGATAAACCTGCTCTTTTTTGTGGAAGTATGCAGCCCGGTGGAAACGGCGGATCCTGCTCGACAGCGATGTTCGATCCGACTGAACCGGTTCGCGAGCGGTCGGATCGAACGAAATTGCTCTAGGAATTATCGTTTGCAGAACACGACCTCTAACAGTCGAGCGTTGCCTGCCGCTCCCATTGCGTGAGCTGGGCCGCGTATTCGTCCCACTCGGCCTGTTTCAATTTCATGTAGGCCGATACGAACGCTTCGCCAAGCTCGGCTCTCAGCACCGACGACGCGGAGAGCGCACGCAGCGCATCGAGCAGGTTCAATGGCAGGCGCTTGGCATCCGCCACCTTGTGGCCCTCGGTATACATGTTGACGTCCAGCCGGGGGCCGGGATCGCGGCGGTTGATGATGCCATGCAGCCCGGCCGCCAGCAATCCCGCCTGCATCAGATATGGGTTGGTGGCGCCGTCGGCCAGCCGCATCTCGAAACGCCCGGGTTCTGGGATACGGATCATGTGGGTGCGGTTATTGCCGCTATAGGTCACGGTATTGGGCGCCCAGGTGGCGCCGGAACTGGTGCGCGGCGCATTGATGCGCTTGTAGGAATTGACCGTCGGGTTGAGCAGCGCGCAGAGCGCATCCGCATGGTCGATGACGCCGCCGATGAAGTGATAGCCAAGGCGCGAGACACCGAGTTCGCCGGCTTCCTCCTCAAAGGCGTTGCGCCCGTCCTGCCAAAGCGAGACATGGCAATGGCAGCCGCTGCCGGTCAGTCCGAGAAACGGTTTCGGCATAAAGGTCGCGCGCAACCCGTGCTTCTCGGCGATGGACTTCACCATGAATTTAAAGAAGGCATGACGGTCGGCGGTCTTCAGCGCCGTGTCATACGCCCAGTTCATCTCGAACTGGCCGTTGGCATCCTCATGGTCGTTCTGATACGGCGCCCAGCCAAGCCCCAACATCGCATCGCAAATCTCGGCGATCACGTCGTAGCGGCGCATAAGCGCCGCCTGATCGTAGCATGGCTTGGTCGCCGTATCGGCGGTATCGGCGATGGCGCTGCCATCGGCGTTTATCAGAAAAAACTCGCATTCGACGCCGCTCTTCATCTCCAAACCCTGCGCCGCGGCGGCATCGATCACTCGCTTCAATATCAACCGCGGCGCTTGCGCCAGCGGCTTGCCGTCCATCCACAGATCCGCCGCAAGCCAGCCCACTTCCGGTTTCCACGGAAGCTGGGTCAGGCTTTGCGGATCGGGAATGGCGAACAGGTCGGGATCGGCCGGGGAGAGGTCGAGCCAGCTGGCGAAGCCGGCGAAGCCGGCTCCGGCCTTCTGCATGCCGGCGAGATAGTTCTGGAACTTCGTCGCGTTCGCGTCGCTGAAGAGCGGCGTGATCTGCCCGAGCGGCGTGAAGACCCCGTAGTAGTAGTCGGCGGTCTTCTTCTGGTGCGACCCGAGGAAGCCGTTCATGCCCGTCATGTACCCGGCGCGATTGTGGCCGTCGCCGCCGTGGCCGCCGCCATGGCCGCCGTTGGGATTGTCCTCGCTCAGCATGGTGCCCATGGGCATGGAGCCCATCTGGCCGCC
>JAJYAF010000042.1 GCA_021779655.1 Pseudomonadota bacterium | reverse complement strand
GCCCGCCGCCCGCGATCCGGCAATGGTCGATAAGCTGAAGACGGTGGCTGGCCGGGTATTGCATGGCACCGGACCATAGCGTGATCGCCATGCGTCAACCCGGACCGATCGCGCGCTAGCCTTTCTGAAGCGTGGCGATTTCCGCCGCGTCAGGGTTGATGGGCCCTTTTTGCGAGCCGGTCCATTCCCGCCATAGCTGGATAAGCGCCGCCATGATGGCGGGGCCGACAAACAGGCCAACCAGCCCCCAGGCCTTAATGCCGCCCAGGATTCCCAGCAGCACCCATAGGAAGGGCAGCCGGGTGGCGCCGCCGATCAGCACGGGCCGCACAAAATGATCGGCAATGAACGCCACCGTCAGGCCCAGCGCCACGATGATGCCGGCCATCAGCGCGCTGCCACTGGCCAGCAAAATGCCACCCACGATCAGCACGGCGACACTGGTGCCATAAGGCACCATTCCCAGAATTGCCGTGAGCACGCCCAGTAAGGTGGCCGCCGGCACGCCGGCAATGATACAGGCGATAGCCATCAATACGCCCTCGGCCAATCCCACCAGCACCAGCCCATTCACCGTGCCGTGTACCGAATTGATAATCTGCCGGCCGATATCCTCTCCCGCCGGGCCGAAGGCCCTTCGGCTGCCTACCTGTAATTGTTCCACCAGGCTGTCCGCATCGCGCAGCAGAAAGAACAGGGTGAGCAGGGTGAAGCCCATCAGCACCAGCCGGTGAATCGTGGCGGCGCCGAGCCGCCGCGCCACCCTCGCGCCGCTGCCCTGAATGGCGCCGTGCACGGCGCCGTGGGTCAGTGTCTTGATCTGCTCGGGCTGGCCGAGATTGTCCTGCCAGAGAGCGATTAGCCTTTCCCCGTCCGGCATCCGGGCAAGGAAAGCGGGCGGGGGAAGTCCGTTCTGTTCGGCCTGGGTAAGCCAGGTTCCCGCGTCGTGCGCGTCGGCAGCCAAGGGTACCGCGATCATCACCAAAGGCAGCACGATCAGCAATACGATGGCGGCGACAAACAGGCCGGGCAGCAATTCGCGGTTGTGCCGGGGCCAGCGGGCGGCGAGCCGCCGAAACAAGGGGAATAGCGCGATGGCGAACACCACGGCCCAAACCAGGGCCGGCAGAAACTCCGCCAGCGTATACAGGCCCGCGGCGGATAGCAGAAATGCGCCAACCAGCGTGGCGTAGCCTTGCGCGGCGCTCATTTGCGCGGCGGGGGAGCGCACCCATGTCCCGGCGGGCGCTTCTTCCGGGTCAGGCGTCGTCATTCAAAGCTTCCTTTGGTGTCGTTCGTGAGTTCAGATGGACGCATGATCGGGCGAACCTGAACGCATCGCGCGCGAGGCGCAACGCAAAGCCATCTGAAGCCCGGCATCGAATTTTCCTCAAAGCCGCATGAGGTTTTGCGCATGAAGACCAAGCGTTATCAAGGCCCTGACCAGGAAAAGAAATTTTGGAAGCATCCTCGCGCCTTGGCAAACCGTATGTCACGCGTCCTCGATCTCCTCCGCCTGCAGCCCGAGCAGCGCCTGGGCACGCTCACCCTCCACGACCTCCACCGTTTTGAGTACGCGGCTCATCGCCCGGGTGCGGGTGCGGGCGCGTTCGATATTGTTGGACATCGTCGTCGCGCTGGCGGCGAGCTTGGCGAGAACGTCGTCCATCTTGGTCATTTCCGAACGGGTCGCGCCCAGAAGCTGGCCGATTTCGGCCGCGCGTTTTTCAAGATCGAGGGTGATATGGCCGAGATGGATGGTTTGGAGCAGCGCCGGCAGCAGGGTCGGCCCGAGCACGATGATCTTTTCCTTCGCGCGGATCTCGTCGATCAGCCCGGGGATGCGGGCGACTTCCGCGAACAGCCCGTCGCTTGGCAGGTATAGAACGCCGAAATCGACCGTCTCCGGCGGGGCGATGTATTTGTCCCGAATCTTGCGCGCTTCCAGGCGCAGCCGCAGCGCGAGGCCCTCCCGCGCCGCGCGTTCGGCGTCCAGGTCCGCGCCCTCCGCCGCGGCCAGCAGCCGCTCGTAATCCTCGGTGGGGAACTTGCAGTCCACCGCGAGCCAGAGCCGGCTGCGGGAGGGCATGCGGATGGCGAAATCCACGCGCTCGCGCGAGCCGTCGCGAATGCAGAAATTGCGCTCGAACGCGCCGGGAGGAAGCACCTCCTCCAGCAATGCGCCGAGCTGCGCCTCTCCCCAGCCGCCGCGCGTTTTCACGTTCGAGAAAATGCGCTTCAGATCGCCGATCTGGGCGGCGGCGGATTGCACCTCGCCCATCGCCTGCTGCACCTGGGCGAATTGTTCCAGCACGCGGGAGAAGCTCACGGTCATTTGCTTCTCCACCGCTTCGTGCAGTTTTTCGTTCACGGAAGCCTGGATGGCGCCAAGACGGCTTTCAATCAGTGCCAGGAGTTTTTGCGATTCGTCGGCGGATTGGCGGCGCATGGCGTCAACGGTGCCGTCCAGGTTCTGCGTGGCCGCGCTGATGCGCTCGAACGCGCTGGAAAGCGCGTGAGTGGTGCCAAGCTGGATGGCCTCGCGCAGGCGCCCCTCAGCGGCGGCCAGCGCGGCCCGGGTGGCTTCGGCCTCCGCCCTTGTGCCGGCCAGGGCCTGTTCCAGGAGCAGCCGGCTCGTCTCGCCGTTGCGGCGCGCCATGGCCAGGCTCCGCCCCGCCAGCAGCGCGGCCAGCAACGAGGCCAGCAGCGAGGCCAACGCGGGGGCGGCTATCCAAAGCATGGCGAACGGAATATTCATTTCCGCATCCTATCGGTTCATTTTTCATTCAAACCCGATCCCGTGTTCCGGGCGCGGACAACTGGAGGAAGCACAGATGAACGGCGCTGTCATGCTCATCGGCATCATCGTCGCCCTGTTCGGCGCCGGGGTGGCGGGAATTTTCGGGCAGCAGACGATCGGCGGGGCGATCATCCTAGCCGGCGTGCTGCTGGCGCTCAGCCTGCGGACCGCCGCGGAATGGGAGCGCGCGGTGGTGCTGCGGCTCGGCCGGTTCGCCGGCATTCGCGGGCCGGGATTGTATTTCCTCATCCCGGCCTTCGAAATCGTTTACGCGACGGTGGATACGCGCCGGCAGAGCACCCGCATCTCGGCCGAGGACACGCTGACCTCCGATGCGGTTTCGGTAACGATGGATTCGATCATGTTCTGGCAGGTGCAGGACGTGAAGCGCGCGGCAACCGAGCTTGCCGATTATCGCGGCATGATCGCGCAGATCGCCCAGACCTCGCTGCGCGAGGTGATCAGCGAAACCACGCTGAACGACATCCTCTCGCAGCGAGAGGCGATGGACGCGCGGTTGCGGGAATATATCACGCGGAAATCGCAGGGATGGGGGATCGGGGAGATTACCGTCGAGATTCGCGATGTCCGCATCCCGCCGGAGCTGAACGATGCGATGAGCCGTAACGCCCAGGCCGAGAAGGAGAAACAGGCTCGGGTGACACTGGCCAGCGCGGAGGTCGCCATCGCGCAGCAGATTGCCTCGGCTGCCGCGATTTATGCCGAGAATCCGGTGGCGTTGCAGATCCGGCAGATGGGCCTGATTTACGACATGAACAAAGACCGCGGCGTGACCATTCTGGTGCCGACCGGGATGGCGAACGCGCTGGGCGCTTCCATCGCGCTTAATGTCAACAACCCGAATGCGCCAGCGGCCGCGCCAGGGCCGGCGGCAGCGGCGGCAGGCGGTTCGGGGCAGGGATCGGTGCCGCCTGCCTGAACCGGGCACCCGGTCCCGTCCGGCTCACTTGGTGCCAAACAGCCGGTCGCCGGCATCGCCAAGGCCGGGCCGGATATAGGCGTGGCTGTCGAGTTCACGGTCTATCGCCGCGGTGAAAACCGGAACGTCGGGATGCGCGGCATGAAATGTGGCAATGCCCTCCGGGGCGGCCAGCAGGCAGACGAATTTGATACGGCTGGCGCCCGCCTGCTTGAGATGGCTGACGGCGCCGGCGGCGGAGCGGCCGGTGGCCAGCATCGGGTCCGTGACGATGCAGAGCCGGGATTCGAGTTCGTCGGGTACCTTGAAGTAATACTCCACGGGCTGCCGGGTTACCGGGTCGCGGTACAGTCCGATATGGCCGATCCGGGCGGAGGGGACGAGATCAAGGATGCCATCGAGGATGCCTGCGCCGGCGCGCAGGACCGAGATGAAGCAGAGTTTCTTGCCCTGCACCTGGTAGGCCGTCATTTTCTCCAGCGGCGTTTCGATCTCGATCGGCTCCAGGGGCAGATCGCGCAGCACCTCATAGCCGAGCAGCAGGCTGATTTCCCGGCACAGCCGGCGGAATTCGCCGGTGGTTGTCTCGCGCCGGCGCAAAAGCGCCAGTTTATGCTGCACCAGCGGATGGTCGATGACCGTTACTGTTCCCATTCGAAAAACGACTTTCCGGGCAATGCGGGTGCTGCCGCCCATGGCGGCACCGGTTTCCACTTCCGGTATTTTGCGGCTTTTTCCGGCGAAAAAGAAGGAGCTTTTCTCACTCGGCTTTCGGCAGCCGGATCACGAAGCGCGCGCCGATGATGTTGCCCTCCGCGTCGCGCCGGTTTTCGGCGCTGATGCGCCCCTGATGCGCTTCCACGATCTGCCGGGAGATCGAGAGACCAAGGCCGGAATGGCTGCCGAATTGTTCCGTGGTGGGACGTTCGGAATAGAAACGGTCGAAGATATCGTTGAGCTTGGAATCCGGGATGCCCGGACCCTCGTCTTCCACCGCGAGTTCGATCAGCCCGCCGGTCTCCCGGCCGCGCAGCCAGATATGGCCGTTTTCGGGGCTGAACGAGATGGCATTGCCGATCAGGTTGCGCAGCACCTGCACCAGCCGGTTCTCCGCGCCGCGTACCATAAGCCCCGTGGCGGGCGCGTCCAGCACCATGATCGGGCCGTCCGGCTTGCGGGTGGCATCGTGCATTTCGGCGAGCGTGCCGAGAATGGGGGCGAGGTCGATGACGTTCATCGGCGCGCGGGACAATTCCGAATCCAGGCGGGAGGAATCGGAGATATCGGTAATCAGGCGGTCGAGCCTCGCGACGTCCTGCGTGACGATGGCGAGCAGGCGGGAGGCGCGGGTCGGGTCTTCCACGCGGGTGAGGGTTTCAATGGCCGAGCGGATGGAGGAAAGCGGGTTTTTGATTTCATGCGCGACATCGGCGGCGAAGCGTTCGATCGCGTCCATCCGCGCCCAGAGTGCCTGAGCGGAGCTTTCCAGCGCGCGGGCCAGCGTGCCGATTTCATCGTTCCGTCCGGAAATTTTTTCCGGCAGCGCCGGGGTGCGCGCCTGGCCCTCGCGCATCCGTTCCGCGGCACCCGCCAGGCGCAGGATGGGATTGGCGATGGTGCCCGCAAGATAGAACGAGACCAGCACCGTAAGCCCCAGGGCGAGGGCGAAGAGGCCCAGGATGGAAATTCTCACCGCCATCACCGCACGGTCCACCTGGTTGGCCTCGCTCGTCAGCAGCACGGTGCCGACGTTCTGCTGGCCGCTATTGACCGGCTCGGCGACGGTGACCAGGAGCTGGCCATCGGCGCTCCGGCGGATGAAGGGGGCGGCTTCCTGGTCTGCCGATGGGCTGGTGAGCTGCAACACCTCGCGCGCGTCGGGCTGCCAGCCCAGCGTATTCGGGGCACCGCCCGAGCCGGAATCGGCGCCGACGAGGGCATTCTGGCTGGCATCGTTGCCGAGCGAGCCGGAAAGATGATCGTACACGAACCCCACCAGCCGGCTGAAGAGGGTGATGCTTTGGGCCGGGGGCAGCGGTTCGGTGATGATGGCGCCGCCCGGTCCCTGGCGCACCCTGGAGTTGGCGAGGATCTGACCGTCTGGCCCATAGATCAGCGCCTGGGCGTTCGGGGTCGGCTCCAGCAACCGGTAAAGGAGCGGCTGCGCGAGATCCGGGTTCAGCGACGGCTGGCCAGAGGCGTTGTTCTGCACGGCGCTTTGGGCGAGCGCGCCGGCATAAATCCGCGCCTGCTCGCGCAAGGCGGAGACTTCGTTCGCGAGCAGGCCCTGCTGATATTGGTCCAGATAGAGCAGCGCGGCGAAGACGAGCGCCAGCGGCAGCAGATTGACCAGCAGAATGTCCCGCAGGAGCCGGGACATGCGGGCCCGTTTCGGCATCCGGTCAGGCTTCCTTGTAGCGGTATCCGATGCCGTAGAGGGTTTCGATCTGATCGAAGGTTTCGTCTTCGCTCCGGAATTTTTTGCGCAGGCGCTTCACATGGCTGTCTATCGTGCGATCATCGACATAGACGTTCTCGCCATAGGCGGCATCGATGAGCTGGTCGCGGGACTTCACCATGCCGGGGCGCGCCGCGAGCGCCTTGACCAGCAGGAACTCGGTCACGGTGAGCTGGATGTCCTTGCCCTTCCAGAGGCATTGATGCTTGGTCTCGTCCAAGGTGAGGTTGCCGCGGGTGATGACGCTGGCCGGCGCGGCACCCGAGCCTTCCGCTCGCGAAGCCTCGTTGCGGCGCAACAAGGCGCGAATGCGCTCCAGCAGCAGGCGCTGGCTGAAGGGCTTGGTGATATAGTCGTCGGCGCCAAGACGCAGGCCCATCAACTCATCGAGCTCCTCGTCCTTGCTGGTGAGGAAGATGACCGGCATGGCGGAGCGGGCGCGCAGTTTTTGCAGGAGCTCCATGCCATCCATGCGCGGCATCTTGATGTCGAGCACCGCGAGATCGGCCGGTTTCGCCAGCAGGGCCTGCAGCGCTGATTCTCCGTCGGTGTAGGTCCGGACCTGAAACCCCTCCTGTTCCAGGGTCATTTGCACCGAGGTCAGGATGTTCCGGTCATCATCGACGAGGGCGACGGTCTGTTTCATGAAGTTGCTCATAGCAGAAACTATCCCGCTGGGGAGTGGCGGGATTGTGGCGCTGGCGCAAGCGGGAAAGCGCCGGCCGGGGGGCGAAGATGGGGGCGCGAAGATGGGGGCGGCGGGTTCCGCGGATGATAATTCGGCAAAGGGTTTTTTTGGAAACGGGTAAACTCAGGCTTCCAACACCGCGATCTGGAATGGCGGGCAACTTGAACATTGCCAAGCGGGCTGCCGATTTTGTAGCCTGCCCCCGATCCAGGTTGAGGGTGACGCATAATATCTGCTGCAGTGCAACATAATCAACGGAATAAAATTGCATTTTACAACAAATAGTTCAGTTGATGCCGCAAAGGCGCCCCAGTAGTAAGGATATAAGCGGCGAGGGAAAACCTGTACTTCGAGGGAACTTGGGCGAAAGCCTCAAGAGCCACGCACTCGGGCGCGAGCCTTGGGGACGAAAGATGAATGGGACGATTGCCAGAGCGTGCGGTATCCGCTTGCTTTCATGTGTTGAAGGAATCGAACAGTGAACCAGATGACAGAGACGGCACAGATCCACGATGGGGTTCCCCTGGCGGGGACCGGCGTGCGCATCGCGGCCGCGCTGCATGCCAACCTCACCGCGCCCGCGCTGGTCGCCCATGCCTTGCGCAAGAAGGAAGGACAGCTCTCCGAGGACGGCGCGCTGATTGTCCGCACCGGCGTGCATACCGGCCGCTCGGTCGGCGATAAATTTATCGTAGACGAGCCCTCCACGACCGGGAGCATATGGTGGGGCAAGGTCAACCAGAAATTGTCGGAGGCGAAGTACCAGACCCTGAAGGGCAGGGTGCAGGCCTATCTGCAGGGGCGGGAGCTGTTCACCCAGGATCTGTTCGCCGGGGCCGATCCGGCCAACCGCATCCGTGTTCGCCTGGTGACCACCGGCGCCTGGCAGGCGCTGTTCGCGCGGAACATGTTCCTGCGCCCGAAGCTCTCGGAGCTGGCCGATTTCACCCCGGATTATGTGATCCTGCACGCCCCGTTCTTTGAAACCGATCCGGGGATCGACGGGGTCAACAGCGGCTCGGCCATCGTGCTGAATTTCGCGGAAAAAATGATCGTGATCGCCGGCACGCAATATGCCGGGGAAATCAAGAAATCGATCTTTACCGTGATGAACTGGATTCTGCCCGAGCGCGGGGTACTGCCGATGCATTGCAGCGCCAATATCGGCAAGGAAGGCGACACCGCGCTGTTCTTCGGCCTTTCGGGAACCGGCAAGACCACGCTCTCCTCCGACCCCGAACGCAGGCTGATCGGCGATGATGAGCATGGCTGGGCGGAGGAGGGCGTGTTCAATTTCGAGGGCGGCTGCTACGCCAAGGTGATCAATCTCTCGCCGGCGGCGGAGCCGGAGATATGGGCGGCTTCGCACCGCTTCGGCACCGTTCTGGAAAACGTGGTGGCGGACGCGCACGGCAAGCTCGACCTGAGCGACCAGACTTTCACGGAAAACACCCGCTCCTGCTATCCGGTGGAATACATCCCGAACGTCGAGCTTTCCGGACGCGGGGCGGTGCCGAAAAATCTGTTCATGCTGACCGCGGATGCCTTCGGCGTATTGCCGCCGATTGCGAGGCTCACCCCCTCGCAGGCGATGTATCATTTTCTCTCAGGCTATACCGCGCGGGTCGCCGGGACGGAAAAAGGCATGGGGTCGGAACCGCAGGCAACCTTTTCCGCCTGCTTCGGCGCACCATTCCTGCCCCGGCATCCGGAGGTTTATGGCAAGCTATTGGAATCGCTGATCGCCAGAGAAGGCGTTTCCTGCTGGCTGGTGAATACCGGCTGGACCGGCGGTGCCTATGGCGTGGGCAAGCGGATGTCGATCAAGCACACGCGGGCGATGCTGCGCGCCGCGCTGAGCGGCGAACTGGAGCATGCGACCTTCCATCGCGATCCGTTTTTCGGGCTGCAAATCCCTGGGAAAGTCGACGGTGTGCCGGACGAGGTGCTGGACCCGCAAACCGCCTGGGCCGACCGCGCGGCATACGATGTGGCGGCGGGAGCGTTGGTGAAGCGCTTTGAAGAAAATTTCGCCAGTTTTCACGACAGCGTGGGCGAGGATGTCAAAGCCGCCGCCATCCGGGCCGCCGCCTGAGCCCGGCGGCTGGTGAACGCCGCTTTCAGTGCAGACCGAGTGCGTTGAAAAGCCGCAGGCTGGGCGGCCAGAGATTGCCGATCTGCCGGTGGGCCGCAAGCACCACGGCGATAAGCAGCAGCACCAGCAGAACCGAGACGAGCCATCCCCGGTTCCCCGAGGGCGCGGGCACGGCGCGCGGCCGATTTTCATGACGGATTTTAGACCTGGCGTCCCGCTCCGCCCGTGCGCGCGGCCGTTCCGGAACGCCTGCCGGCTCTGATGCTTCGAGCGTTGCCGCAGATGCTTGTGCCGGCGGGGTGGGCGCCGCCGGCTCCGCTGGAATCTGGAATGTCGCCGGCTCCGCCGGAATCTGGGGCGCCGCAGGCTCCACTGGCGCCGGCTCCACGGGTGCCGATTCCACGGGTGCCGATTCCAGGGGCGCCGATTCCAAGGGTGCCGATTCCCCTGGCCCCGGTTCTCTTAACTCGGATGCTCCGGAAGCCGGTTGCGCGATTGGTCCGGATGTTGGCCCTGGCTGCTCGCGGTCTGTGTCCGGGGCCGGAACCGGAACCCTCCATTCGGCGAGACATTTCGCGCAGCGCAGCAGACGCGGCCGTCCGGTCAGCGCGGCATCGGGCACCTCGTATTCGGTTCGGCAGTTGGGGCAGGAAAGACGCATGGTGCAGCCGGGAATGGCATTATTGCCGTGAACGCGCAACTCGGATACCGGCGGGGGAAAGCTTGCCGGCAACGGCGCAAAAAGGGCAGAGAAGGATGCTGCGATAGCCGATGTCAGAGGCTGAATGGTCCGGTTCGAGAATGTGTGGCTGAAATATCGGCAAGGGGGAAAGAACTCCGCCGCCTCGGCGGATGTGGTATGCGGCATGTCGTTCGAGATACCGGACGGCGGTTTCCGCTGGCTGCTCGGGCCCTCCGGGGCGGGTAAAACCAGCCTGCTCAAGCTGATGTATCTGGCGGAACACCCCTATCGGGGGCGGATCGATATCCTTGACGTCCATGCCGCCCGAATCTCCCGCCGGGAGGCGGCGATGCTGCGCCGCCGGATCGGCGTGATCTATCAGGATTTCCGGCTGCTGCCGTATTTGAGCGCCTATGACAATGTGGCGCTGCCGATGCGGCTTGTCCGGCGGCCTGAAAAACAGGTACGCGTCGAGGTGACCGAACTGCTGCATTGGGTGGGGCTTGCGGACAAGCTCGCGCGGCTTCCCTATGAGCTCTCGGGCGGGGAGCAGCAGCGCCTGGCTATCGCGCGCGCCGTGATCAGCCGGCCGAAGCTGCTGCTGGCGGATGAGCCGACCGGGAATTTGGATGACGAGCAGGCGGAACGGCTGATGCTGCTGATCCTGGCGCTGAACCGGATGGGGACGACGGTGGTTATCGCCACCCATAACCTGACGCTGGTAGGGAAATACCCGGCTCCCTGCCTTGAAATCGCCGCGGGACGGCTGGTGCGGGATGGCTAGGCGGCGCAGGGGCGACCCGCTCGGCCTGCGCTCGGCCATGGCGGACCGGCTATTGCCGAGCCTAGTCGGCGCCATGAGCTTTCTCGCCGCGCTGGCCATTGCCGGCAGTATCGCGGCGGCGGCGCTGGCCCGCGCGTGGAGCGCCCAGTCCAGCTCGGCGCTGACGGTGCAGGTCACCGATCCGGCATCGCCGGCGGCGAGCGGCAAAGACACCCGTTTGCACGCCGTGATGGCCATTCTGCAAGCCAGTCCCGATGTTGCCGATCCAACGTCCTTGAGTCCCGATGCGGTGAACGATTTGCTGAAGCCATGGCTGGGCGAGGATGTGGCGCGGTTGGCCCTGCCGGTGCCCGCGATGATTACCGCGAAGTGGCAGGGCTACAGTGATCCCGACGCGCTGGCGGCGGCGCTTGATGCCGCAGCACCGGGTACGCTTGCCTCAACCGGGGCCGTATGGGCCTCCCGCGTGGCAGCACTGACGGGCAGCATCCAGGCTTCCGCGGCTTCGATCCTGGTGATCGTCGCCCTGGTGGCCTCGGCGGTGATTTCGGTGGCCACGCGCGCGGGTCTGGCGCAACGGCGCGAGGCGATCGAGATTGTCCACGGGCTGGGCGCGCTGGATGCGGATATCGCGGGCCAGTTCG
>JAJYAF010000544.1 GCA_021779655.1 Pseudomonadota bacterium | reverse complement strand
TTCGGTACGCCGGCCTTGATCGCCGATCAGGTGTTCCACGCCGCGGCGGTGCTGGGGGCGCCGGATGCGGGGTGGCGCGGGCGGGATATTCCCGCGCTGCGCGGAACCCTGTCCGTCGATGGGGTGGTGCGCGACCAGGGGGTGGCGGCGGATCTGCTGGGCCACCCGCTGAACGGGCTGGCCTGGCTCGCGGCCTCGCCGGTGGCCGCCGCGTTCGGCGGGCTGCGCGCCGGGCAGGTGGTGTTGCTGGGCAGCGTGACGCCGCCCTTGTGGCTGGACGGGCCCGGGGAGGTGACGGTGGCTTTCCCGCCGCTGGGGGCGGTGACGCTACGGATAGTTTAGCTCGGATCGCCGGGGGGGCGTTGGCGTTCGGCACGAAATCACCGGCAGCAGGAGTTCTTCGTGAAACGGACCTCCCTGACCGACCCGATCAAGATCGCGGCCCTGCCGGCGGGGCCTGGCTTCGGACGCATTGGCATCACGCTTTGTCCGGGCAAATTCGATGTCCATGCCATGAGCGGCCGGTGGGATCGCGATCTTTCCCTCGACCTCGATGCCATCCGTGATTGGGGCGCTGCCGCTGTCGTCACTCTCGTCGAGCAAACGGAACTGCGTCTGCTTCGGGTGGAATCCCTCGGCAAAGAGGTGATCCGCCGGAAGATGATGTGGTTTCATCTTCCTGTCGTGGATGGATCGATACCCGATCTGGCATTCGAGCAAGGATGGACGGTCTCCGGTGACACGCTGCGAAACCTGCTGCGCGACGGGCGGGATGTGCTGGTTCATTGCCGCGGCGGGCTTGGGCGTGCCGGCACAATCGCCGCCCGCCTTCTGGTCGAGCTCGGTATGGATCCGACGATGGCGGTCCGGCAGGTGCGCGCCGTGCGTCCCGGCGCAATCGAGACATCCGAGCAGGAGCAATACGTTCTGAATATCGCCGCACGCCGCACCTGAAATGGGGGAGATCATGGATTGGTTCGCAAGCCTCACCGGCTTTCGGGAGGCTGGTTATCAGGAGACGCGCGCGCAACTTGCTGTTATGGGCGGAAGGCTGGTCTCCCGGGTCAATGGTGCGAGCTACGGAATCGGAGACCTTGAATTGGCTTCGCTTCATGAGCTGCGCGACCGCGCGAAATCCGTGGGCAGCTTGCCCGGAAGGCTGAAGACCAGTGTGGTGACTGGAGATGTACGGCAGATGCTTCGGTCGCCCGTAAATGCCGGCGCGCTGTTTCAGGTCGCGTCACAATTCAACCTGTTGGAGATGGTGTCGCCGGACGTGACGCCTGAGCATGGGGTGACCCGGTATCAAAGTGATCCTACGCAAGGGCCGGCCTGCGCCATCGCCGCTGGCGCGGCAACCATTTACCGGAATTACTTCGTTCCTATCGGGGAAAACCAGGGCCAGACCATGACGAGGCAGCTCAATGGGCTTGCGGACCTTGGAGAGGCATTGAGCAGTAGAACCGAACTTCCCGTCAGCGATCTATGGACGATGCGGAACGGCTATGCCTTGGGTACCCCGGCGGGACTTGATGCTATCGCGCGGCATCTCGCGGCGCTGCCGCCAGAACAGCTCGATATTCTGCGCGGCACGCTGCGTATCGGAATACACCGAGATATCGAAGTCACCGAAGCGGCGGGGCCGGATCGGCCGCTTGTCTCCCAGGCTTTCTGCTCGGCTCTGCCGGTAGCCTACTCGCCGCTGCCGGCTGCGCGCTGGAAGCCATTTGCAAGGCTCGTCCTGGAGGCCGCCTACGAGGCCACTTTGTGGGCCGCCGTGTTGAACGCTCAGCGCGCTGCGTCAAACATCGTTTTCCTGACACTTCTCGGCGGCGGCGCTTTCGGCAACCCCGACGCCTGGATTTATGACGCCATCCGACGGGCGTTGGACCTGGTGTCTACCTGCGATCTCGACGTCAGGTTTGTCAGTTATGGTCGGCCATCTACGGAGCTCGTGGCCATCACGACGGAAGCCCGTTGATTTTGTCCCGGGCGCGATGTTGCCGATAGTGACGAGCGCGCGCATCTGCGGTTATCGTTCGCCCGAGTGCCCGGATGGGCCGGGCGGGAAAGGTCGTCGTATGGCCATCGTCTTGCAGGAATCGCTCCGCGCCGCCTTCTACGCGCCGTTCTACGCCGCGCTCGCGCGCGACGCCTATCGCGCCGCCGGGGTGGAGGTGCGCTTCGCCTCCGCCCCCAGCCCGGCCGAGGCCGCGACCAGCCTGCTCGCCGGTGCCGCGGATGTGTGCTGGGGTGGGCCGATGCGGGTGATGGCGACCTATGCCACCGTCCCGGGGTGCGACCTCGTCTGCTTCGCCGAGGTGGTGACGCGCGATCCGTTCCTGCTGCTCGGGCGGGTGCCCAACCCGGGGTTCCGGTTCGAGGCGCTGCGCCGCGCCCGGCTCGGCAGCGTCGCCGAGGTACCCACGCCCTGGCTCTGCCTGCAGGAAGATCTGCGCCGCGCCGGCATCGATCCGGCCGCGGTGGCGCGGGTGGCGGATCGGTCCATGGCCGAGAACTGCGCCGCGCTGCGGGCCGGGACGCTCGATGTGGTGCAGGTCTTCGAACCCTTCGCCACCGACCTGCTCGCCGAGGGCGCGGCGCATCTGTGGTATGC
>JAJYAF010000543.1 GCA_021779655.1 Pseudomonadota bacterium | reverse complement strand
GCCTGGGGCGATCTGCGTGCTGATCT
Organism: Pseudomonadota bacterium; assembly: GCA_021779655.1. The sequence continues at coordinate 2,597 of JAJYAF010000543.1, read as the reverse complement.
CCCGCAGGTGCAGGTTCATCGCATGCGTGTAGCGCGACAATCAGGATGAGAAAGTGTGGTCGCGGCTTGGGGACGTTAGTCGGGGTTGTTTGACGCTGGCAAGGGTGGCGGCGTGGTCTGATTGTCGCGGCCCGCGCATTGCCTCGCCAGAAATGCTCCCAAAGGTTGCCCCGTTGCCTCACCAGGCATGCTCCCGAGCATGGTGCTCTTGGGGGCGGCGATGGGGCGGATCAGCATGGCGACACGGCATGAGCTGTTGGCTGCATTGGTAGGGCGTTACGCCGCGATCAGCCGCGGCGGCGCCGGGGTCTGCACCACCACCCCGAACAGGCCCGGCAGGCCAGCTTTGGCCGCCGCGTCACCATCACCCGGACCTGCGCCGGGATGGCGTCCGGCCGCTCGGAGCGATCTTCGCCGATTACCACCATCGAATTCTGACAGCACGGACAGGCGGTGTCCTGCGGTTCCAGCACCCTCCGTTTCTCATTGGAAACCCGGCGCGACGCCCCCAGTCTCCAGGCGCGAGGAGGGCGCACCGCCTTTGGGGATTCAGGTGCCGGTGGTCGTGTCGGGCGTTTTCCGCTTGGCCGCTTTGTCCAGGGCGATCTTGACTGGAAAGGCGATAAGCAGCGAACCGACGCCGATCACTAGAAGGTCCCAAAAGGCTGCCGCGAGGCCGAAGAAGCCGGATGTCGTCACGGCGCCGTTGGCATGAAGGTGAACTTGGCCACCGAAGAACGAAGCCAGGCCGGGCAAGCCGACGAGGCCCATGACCCATCCGCCGAGCAGGCCGCCGAACACGCCGAACACCAGCCCGGCGCCCAGCGTCTTAGGAAACCGCGGCTTCCCACCGAACAGGATGACATAGACGGCTTCGCCCAACAGGGCCGCGATGACCAACTCGAGGATGGCTATGTAGGGTGGAGGCACGAACAGTTTGCCGATGGTCGCGATGATCATCGAGCCGATGATCCGGGTCAGGACATCGTCTTTCATGGAAGTTCCCCTCAATGGCGACCGGCACAGGAAGCCAGCATCCTCCCCGACCGGGAATGAAACACTTTAAACCACGTGTCGGTGGAGAGGAGCCGTCGCCGGCGGCATGGATCGATGCGATTAGCATGACCGGGCGAGTTCATAGATCTGGCGTTGGACCGTGCCCGGGATCGGCGTGATCAAGCCGATCCCATCGGTCAAGAGCATGGCCTGACCCGTCGTCGGCTTGATCCTGATGCTGATGCTTTGAGCGTGGTCGAATATGGTGAAAAATGGGTCGGGCGGGATCAACACATCGACGGTCGCACCGCTGGTGGTGGAGGAAAGCCGGAAGTCGCGATACGGCACGGCGATGTCGTGGGGTTTCTGATCAGCCGTGACGAGATGGAGGGTGACCGTCATCGGCGGCGATGGCATGGCGCGGAAATATCCCTGGATGAAGAGATGGCGGGACGCATCGCAGGTCAGATCGAGCCGGCCGGCATCCATCTCACCGTTGCGGTCGAGGATGCTCAGGACCGGCAGTCGATGCGGAGGATAATGGGTCTGGCTGGAAATCTTCTCCTGGGTGACGACGTTGAGATCGACGAGTTGGCGGTGGGAGAGGAGAAGGATGGGATTGTCCTTGGAATGTCCGCCATGCGCGACATAGAGCACGAACTCCGGACTGATACCCATGGCGGCGGCATAGGCGGACATTTGCGCCATTGCCCTCTCGCCGAAGGCCAGCGAAGCCTCCCGATTGAATTTGGGATTCTGCAGGAGGGGGGAATTTCTCGGTAGAAATGACCGGTGGACCAGAAAGAGGGATCCTCTGACGATAGTTCGCGCGGTACCGCCGAGAAAGGCGAAGGTGCAGGCGCTCGCACAGACGCTGGGATAGAGTCCGAAGATCGTAGCGATCGTATTAAAGCTCGTCGTGCCCGGCAGGTAGCGGTCGATGCCAAGATGATCGGCATACCAGGTGGGCAGGCCGACGAAGGTCTGCAGACGATGCCGGCGGACGAGCTCTCCGAACCTCAAGCCGTCGCCCAGATCGCCGCCACCCGAAAGAATGTAGAGCGCGTCGCCTGGATGATCGAGCGAGGGGTGGGCGGCAAGGAACTGCCCGAGCCTCTGGTCGGCGTGGTTCTTGAAACTGCCGATCGCGAGGACGCCTGGGGTGATGTGCGGAACGTTGATGTGGGACTCGACGGCGAAGAAGCGCATCGGCGCGTCGACATCGACGGATTGGGCCCGGGCGCCACTGGCGACAACCGTTGGCAGGCAGGCCAGAGCGACGATCACCCGGCGGATGAGACGAATGATAAGATGGATACGCATTGCGTTTCTCCGTTCAATAGCCGGCCGCGGCCGCGCATTCATGCCGCCGCGGCCTTCCAGCCGCAGAAGCGGGATCCTATCCAGGCCGCCGCCCGATCGCCGCCGGCGGCGATGTCGCCAAGTATCCGGCAGATGTGGACCCTTGCCTGGCGGACGAGCACATGCCCGTTCTTGCCACCCAGCGCCAAGCCGATCTCGGCCGGCGAGAAATCGTCGCACATCATCTCGAGCACCGCGGCCCAATGGCGATCTAGACCGGCAACGAGGCGGAGCAGCAG
>JAJYAF010000542.1 GCA_021779655.1 Pseudomonadota bacterium | reverse complement strand
TGCCGCCAACGAACTGATAGAACTGTACGACCAGCCCGGCCTGGGCATGGTGCGTCAACCGCGGCCCGCCGCCCGGTTCGATCAGACCCCGGCCGCCATCGCCGGCCCCGCCCCGCGTATCGGCGAACACACTGCTTCGGTGCTGGCGGAGGCGGGGTATTCGCCAACCGAGATCGCCGCACTGAAGGCCGCCGGGGCGGTAAAATGACCGCCGACGGGCCAATCCTGTGGGGTGTCGGCACCAGCCGCACCATCCGCCCGCACTGGGCTTTGCATGAGCTTGGCCTGAGTTTCCAGGTCCGCCCCATCCAGGCCCGCACCGGCGAAACCCACACCGCCGCCTTCACCGCCCTGAACGCTCGGCAAAAAATACCCCTGCTGCAGGACAATGGCCTGGCCTTGACGGAAAGCGCGGCTATCGTGGCATACCTGTCCGACACCTATGGCACACCCGAAACCGCGCTGCTGCCGGCAGATGTCCGCGATCGGGCACGCTGCCTGGAATGGTGCTTCTTCACGATCAGCGAACTGGACGCCACGTCGCTGTATGTGATGCGCCGTCACGGCGACCTGCGCCACATCTATGGCGAGGCCCCGGCAGCCAATGAGGCGGCGGCGGCCTATTTCCAAAGGCAGATGCGGACGGTGGAGCGGGCTTTGTCCGACACATCGCACTACATCATGGGACAGCGGTTCACCGCCGCCGATATCCTGCTGTCCACCTGTATCACCTGGGCAGTTCGATATGGCGTTCCGGTCGCGGACGCCGTGCTGGCGTATAACAGGCGCGCGACGGAGCGCCCGGCTTATGCCCATGCGATGAAGACCAACGCCGTGCCCGGTCAAGAATAAACCACCAATCACCAAATAATGATCGGCGCCTATAAAATCTAATAAATTGCGATTATTCCGCGACGGAGTCGCTCCAGACCGTTAAAAATAATTGCAAATCGGCTTCATTGCGGCTGACACGAAATTATGTTCTTATCAGGCGGCTTTCACGAAAATATTATCCCGCAAGTCATGAAAACGTGCATCGTCTTCTCATGAAAGCGCTGATCCGAAAATCAGATGAACCAAGGCCGGCAACCTCCATGGAATTGGAGCGGCTGCGTGCGCTTCGGCGGATCGTCATCTATCAGCACGACCTGGATGTGATCGATCGGTCGATCATGCGACTTGAAGCCGACGCCGGAGCGGGGTTTCAACGACGCGATGACAGTCTTGGCCTGCCGGGACAAGCCGGCACGCTGCCCGCCTGACCGCTTCTCGCTTCCCGCGTTTTGGTCTGCCGCCACGGTCCAAAGGCGTTGAAATAAGCAGGCGCTCTGAGCACGGTTGGCGCAGTGGGTCATCGCGGGCCCGCGTCCGCCATGACGGTCAGGGGCCGGCGGCTTCGTTCAGGCGTTTCGCCTGTCCCGCGGCGGCCCCTGCGTCTGAGCAAGCTACATCTGCGCGTAAGATCCGTCTTTCCAAACGTAGAATACGTAGCCTCCGCCGGTCGGATCGCCCTTCTGGTCGAAGCTGACCGGCCCCAAGACGCTTGGCCAGTTGCCCGAGGCTTTCAGCGCCGCGGCGACTTTCCTTGCGTCCGCGGTCCCGGCCTTTTTCGCGGCATCGGCCCACACCTGGATCGCGGCATAGGTGTACAATACATAACCCTCAGGGTCGATTTTCTTCGCCTTGAACTCCGTTACCACGTTGGCGGCCGACTTCATCAAGCGCGGATCGGGGGGAAACGTCATCATGGTGCCAGTGCCGGCATCGCCGGAAATTTGCCAGAATTCGCTGGTCAGCAGCGCGTCACCGCCGACCAGGGTGGCTTTCATTCCCTGTTCCTTCGCCTGGCGGATAATCAATCCCGCCTCGGTATGGTAGCCGCCGACATAGATCACGCTGACGCCAGCCTCTTTCAGGCGGCTGACGATAGAGGAGTAGTCTTTCTCCCCCGGTGTATAGGCGGAATTAAGCACTTCCTTCCCGCCCGCGGCATGCAGCGCCTTCGTGGTTTCGTCCGCCAGGCCTTTACCGTAGGCGGAATTGTCATTCAGGATCGCGATCTTCTCATTCTTGAAATGCCTGGCCAGATAGTCGCCGGCCACCTTGCCCTGTTCGTCGTCGCGGCCGCAGACCCGGAAAGTGTTCCAGCTTCCGTCATCGGTGTATTTCGGGTTGGTCGAAGCCGGGGAAATCTCCAGGATGCCTTCTTCGCTATAGACCTTGCTGGCCGGAATCGAGCTGCCGGAACAGAAATGACCGGCCACCATCTTGACGCCCTTGGACGCGAGTTGGTTGGCCACCGAAACCGCCTGCTTGGGATCGCACGCGTCATCGCCGACATCAAGGATCAGTTGTTTGCCCAGCAAGCCACCGGCCTTGTTGATATCGGCCACGGCCTGTTCCGCGCCCTGCTTCATCTGCGTGCCAAACGCGGCATTTTCGCCGGTTAGCGGCCCGGCCACGGCAACATGAATTTGGGCGTTGGCCGGCATCGCCGCGCCACCCAGCAAAATCGCAAGAGTCCCGGCGGCCCCCAGCAGCATTGATCTTTTGAGCATTCAGCATCCCCATATGTTCATGGCCTGCACCTTGCACGGCGCCACGCGAGCCTAGTCACGAATTCG
>JAJYAF010000541.1 GCA_021779655.1 Pseudomonadota bacterium | reverse complement strand
GCGGCCTACGTGCACGGCGACGGGGTCATCGCGCCCTATTACCGGGAGCTGGCGGCCCTTCTGGCGAGCCGGTTCGCGATGCGCACACTCGAGATGACGGGTGCCGGCCACGGCGCCCATCTCGCCGATCCCGACCATCGGGCACGGGTTTGCCCGCGCATCGCCTATATGCCGCAGGGATTGGGGCGCAATCTCTACGCCACGCTCTCGGTTTTCGAGAACATCGATTTCTTCGCCCGGCTGTTCGGTCAGGACGAGGCGGAGCGGCGCGCGCGGATCGACGAGTTGCTGCGGGCGACCGGGCTTAAACCCTTCGCCGACCGCGCCGCCGGGCATCTTTCCGGCGGCATGAAGCAAAAGCTCGGCCTGTGCTGCGCCCTGATCCGTGATGCCGACCTGCTGATCCTGGATGAGCCGACGACCGGCGTCGACCCGCTTTCACGGCGGCAATTCTGGGAGCTGATCGACCGTATCCGCGGCGGCCGGCCGAAGCTGAGCGTGATGGTGGCGACGACGTATATGGAGGAAGCCAGGCGCTTCGACTGGCTGCTGGCGATGGATGCGGGCCGGGTTCTCGCCACCGGCAGCCCGCTGGAGCTGATGCGGAAGACCGGGGAGGATTCGCTGGAGGCGGTTTTCATCGCGCTGCTGCCGGAGGAAAAACGGCGCGCGCATAAGCCCGTGCGAATTCCGCCCCGCCCGCCCGGCTCTGCCGAGGTTGTCATCGAGGCCCAGGGCCTCACCCGCAGATTCGGCGATTTCGTCGCCGTGGATCATGTCGATTTCAAGATCGAGCGCGGCGAGATTTTCGGCTTCATCGGCTCCAACGGCTGCGGCAAGACGACGACCATGAAGATGCTGACCGGGCTGTTGCCCGCAAGCGCGGGCGAGGCCTGGCTGTTCGGCAACAAAGCGGATGCAAACGATATCCGGACGCGCCGGCGCGTCGGCTATATGTCGCAATCCTTCTCGCTGTATTCCGAGCTGACGGTGCGGCAGAATCTCGTGTTGCACGCGAAACTTTTCCGACTTCCCGCCGAGACCATCGAGGCGCGCGTGACGGCAATGGCGCAACGCTTCGAGCTCACCGGCCTCATGGACGCGCTGCCGGGCAATCTGCCGCTTGGGCAGCGGCAACGTCTGTCGCTGGCGGTGGCGATGATTCACGGACCCGACATGCTGATCCTGGACGAGCCGACATCGGGCGTGGATCCGGTGGCGCGCGATGCGTTCTGGCAGACATTGATCGATCTATCGCGCCGGGACCAGGTGACGATTTTCATCTCGACCCACTTCATGAATGAAGCGGCGCGCTGCGACCGGGTGGCCCTGATGCATGCGGGCCGGGTGCTGGTGACCGGCTCGACCCAGGAACTGATGACGGCGCGGCGGGCCAAAACGCTGGAGGACGCCTTTATCGGGTATCTCGAGGACGCAGCGGAAGAGAGCGGCACATCACCGGAAGCAATGCCGCCGGCCCCGAAAGCGGCATCCCCACGGCCACGCCGTCCGGGCTGGTTCGATTCGAGGCGCATGTTCAGCTACTCGCGGCGCGAGGCCCTGGAACTGCGGCGCGATCCGATCCGTCTCACCCTCGCCCTGCTCGGCTCGGTAATTCTGATGCTGGTGATGGGATTTGGCATCAGTTTGGATGTACAGAACCTGACCTTCGCGGTGCTGGACCACGACCAGACCACCACCAGCCGCGCCTATGCGCTGAACATTGCCGGCTCGGCCTATTTCATCGAGCGGCCGCCGCTGCGCGATTATGCCGAACTCGACCGGCGCATGCGCGATGGCGAACTGGCGCTTGCCATCGAACTGCCCCCGGATTTCGCACGGGACGTCGCGCGCGGCGACCCTGTTTCGGTTGGCGTGTGGATCGACGGCGCCATGCCGATGCGGGCGGAAACGGTGGAAGCCTATGTGCAGGCGATCCACGCGCAATGGCTCACGCAGATGGAAGCGACCATGCCGGGGATGACGCCGGCCGCCAATCTGGCCAATCTCGAAATCCGCTATCGTTATAACCCGGACGTGGTGAGCATCGTTGCCATGGTGCCTGCAATGTTGCCGCTGCTGCTGCTGCTCATTCCCGCGATGCTGGCCGCGCTCAGCGTGGTGCGCGAGAAGGAACTGGGCTCGATCATCAATTTCTACGTCACTCCGGTCAGTCGGCTGGAATTTCTTTTGGGCAAACAGCTGCCGTACATCGCGCTCGCGATGGTGAATTTCCTGCTGCTGTTCCTGCTTGCGGTCACGCTGTTCGGCGTGCCGCTGAAGGGTGGCTTTCTCACCCTTGCCTTGGGGGCGTTGCTTTATGTCACCTGTGCCACGGCTATCGGGCTGCTGATTTCGATTTTCATGAAGAGCCAGATCGCCGCGATTTTCGGCACCGCCGTTCTCAGCATTGTTCCGGCGGTTCAGTTTTCCGGAATGATCGACCCCGTCTCCTCGTTGCAAGGGGTCGGATGGCTGATCGGCCAGATTTATCCCACCACGCATTTCCTGGATATTTCGCGCGGCACCTTTTCGAAGGCGCTCTATTTCAACGACCTGCTCGGCTCGTTCTGGCCGCTCGCCGTGACGATTCCCCTGCTGCTGGGATCGAGTGTCTTCTTCTTGA
>JAJYAF010000540.1 GCA_021779655.1 Pseudomonadota bacterium | reverse complement strand
GATGAACCGGGTCCTGTTCTATAATTCCTATACCCGCTTCAACAGCTATTTCACCGATTCCCTCCTTGCCTCCGCCGGCCTGCCCGCGCCGGCGGAGTTGAAATTGCTGGCGCCCTACCGGAAGGAAATCCCGCCCGCCGTCTTCACCACGCCCTTCGCGCTGCCGGTGACGGATGGTTCCGGCTACAATTTGCCGCAACTGGAGCAGGCGATGCGGTTGCTTTATGCCGCCGGCTGGCGGGTACGGAATTTCGAATTGATGAACGCCGCCGGTGAGCAGATGAAAATCGAGCTGCTGATTTCGAACCAGATGTATGACCGCATCGCGATCGCTTACGCCGCCGATTTGAAGCTGCTTGGGATCAAGGCTACCGTGCGCCTGATTGATCCCACGACCTATCAGCGCCGCGTGCAGAATTTTGATTTCGACATGATCTTCGGATATTTCCCGGAAACCGGCTTTCCCGGTATGGAACAGAGCGATTATTGGGGTTGCGCCAGCGCGAACGCGCAGGGCAGCAACAACCTCGCCGGTATCTGCTCGCCCGCGATCGATGCGATGATCAAGGCGCAGGACACGGCGCCCGACAATGCCGCCAAGACCACCGCCATCCACGCGCTGGACAGGCTCTTGCTGAATGGCTGGTATATCGTGCCGGCCTGGACGAGCGAGCATGTGCGTGTCGCCTACTGGAAGCGGGTCGTCATGCAAAAGCCGCCCATTCAGCCGGGGGTGGATTTGGATCTGTGGTGGTCGGCGGATGCGCGGTGAAGCCTGAATGCTCCGCTATCTCATCAAGCGCGTCCTGCTGGTCGTCCCGACTCTGTTCGGGATCATCGCGATCAATTTCGCGGTCGTACAACTGGCGCCGGGCGGTCCGATTCAAACCGTGATGGAAAAAGTGAAGGAGCGGAGCCAGAGCACGAGCGAGGCCGTCATGCCGGCGCATGGGCTATATCGCGGCACGCAAGGGCTTGACGCGGAGATGATCGCGCAGCTTCGCCGCCAGTTCGGCTTCGATAAGCCGCCGCTCACCCGGTTTTTTCTGATGCTGCGCGGCTATCTCTGCTTCGATCTCGGCAAGAGTTTTTTTCTCGGCCAGCCGGTGCTCGCGCTTATCGGCCAGCGTCTGCCGGTTTCAATCTCGCTCGGGCTTTGGTCAACGTTGATCGTGTACATGGTCTCGATCCCGCTTGGCGTCGCCAAGGCGATGCGGGACGGGTCGCGTTTCGATCTCGTCAGCAGTCTCATGATCATGGCGGGCTATGCCATCCCGGGCTTTCTGCTCGCGATCTTTCTGATCGTGCTGTTTGGCAGCGGTGGCCTGGCGCCGCTTTTCCCGCTGCGCGGCCTTGCCTCCGGCAATGCCGCCACGTTTTCCTTGTCCGAACGAATCGCTGATTATGCCTGGCATCTCATTCTGCCGACGCTTGCCATGACCATCGGCGGCTTCGCCTCGCTCACCATGCTCACCAAGAACTCCTTTCTTGAAGAGATCCGCAAGCTCTACGTGCTCACCGCGCGCGCCAAGGGGGCGTCTGAGCGAAGGGCGCTCTATGGCCATGTTTTCCGCAACGCGATGCTGCTGGTCGTTGCCGGCTTTCCGGCAGCGTTCATCGCCATCCTGTTCACCTCAGCCCTGCTGATCGAGATCGTCTTCTCGCTGAACGGGCTGGGGCTGCTGGGCTACAACGCGGCCTTGCAACGCGACTATCCGGTGATGTTCGGCACCTTATATATTTATACCCTGGCCGGTCTCGCGATGCAGCTGATCGGCGATTTCATCTATACGCTCGTCGATCCGCGGATAGACTTTGAAACCCGGCCATGAAGGCATCCGCCGCCTGCTCAAGCGGCGCGTTTTGCCACTTCCTCCGGCTGCATCAGCACGAGAGCGTCGTAATCGGTCATCAGCGTCTCGGTAATCCTGCCCGGCGTGAAATCCACCGTGCCAATCTGGCGGATCGGGGTCACTTCGGCCGCGGTGCCGGCCAGAAACGCCTCGGTCGCGTTCGACATCTCCTCGGGCGCGATGTGGCGCTCGACCACTTCCATTCCCCGCGCCCGGGCCAGTGAAATAACCGTCCGGCGGGTAATCCCATCCAGAAAGCAATCGGGCGTTGGGGTGTGGAGCTTGCCGTCCATTACGAAGAAGATATTGGCGCCGGTCGACTCTCCCACATAGCCGTCCCAGGTCAGCATCAGCGCATCGGCATAGCCCGCAGCCTCGGCCGCGTGCTTGGCAAGCGTGCCGATCATGTACAGCCCGGCCGCCTTGGAAGCGGTTGGCGCGGTGCGCGGATGCGGCCGGCGCCACTCGGCCATCGCCAGCCGGATGCCGGTCATCCGGTCCGGAAAATAGCTGGGCCAGGACCAGCAAGCGATCGCCAGATGGATTTTGGTCAGTTGCGCCGAAACCGCAAGCTGCTCCGACCCGCGATAGGCGATGGGCCGGACATAGGCATCGACCAGGTCATTGGCCTTGAGAACGGCCTTGCATGCCTCGTTAATTTGCGCCGCAGTGTGAGGTATATCAAATCCGAGCAGCTTGCCGGACGTTATTAAACGCTCGGTATGCGCTTCCAGCTTGAAAATATTGCCGGAATAAGCCCGCTCACCCTCGAA
>JAJYAF010000539.1 GCA_021779655.1 Pseudomonadota bacterium | reverse complement strand
TTCGGCCCGTTGCTAACGCTAGGCCGCGGAGGCGTGGATGTGGAAATTGATCCGGATGTGGTCATGGCTTACCTGCCGCTTGGCCCAGCCGAGATCGAAACGCTTGTGCAGCGCCTTCGTGTAGCGCCCCTGCTGCGTGGCTTCCGCGGCCGGCCAGCGGCAAATATTCCCGAATTGGCGAACGCACTGCATCGGATCTGTGAATTCTATTTGGCAACGCCGCACCTACGTGAAATTGAAATCAACCCGCTGATTCTCGACCGTGAAGGCCGAGTAATAGCCCTGGATGCATTGATTACCCAGATCAAAGACAGATAAATGTTCAACTTATAAGGAGCACGATAATGGATTTCAAGTTGAATTCCGACCAGGCAGAAATCGTCGCAAATGTGAGCCGTATCTGTTCCGAATTCGATCCTAATTATTGGCTCCGTTGCGATACCGAAGAGAAATTTCCGGAAGAGTTTTACCGGAAAATGCTGGAGCACGGCTATGTCGGCCTGTCCCTGCCAAGGGAATATGGCGGCGCCGGCCTGGGCATCACGGAAGCGGCGCTTGTCATGCAGGCGATTTGCGAATCCGGTGCAGGCATGACGGGCTGCTCGACCATTCACTCCTACGTGTTCGCACCTAACCCCATCGCCGTTCATGGGACCGACGAACAGAAGCGCCGCATGCTAACGCCCCTGACCTCGGGCAAGGAGCGCGCCTGCTTCGCGATCACCGAACCGAATACCGGGCTTGACACCACGAAACTACGCTCGCGCGCGGTACGACAGGGGGACCATTATATCCTGACCGGTGAAAAAGTATGGCCCACCGCAGCTAGCTTCGCCGACCGCGTTCTGGTGATCGCGCGAACCACGCCGATTGAGGAATGCAAGCGTCCGGTCGATGGATTAAGCCTTTTTTACACGCCTATCGATAGGCGGTATGTGCGAACTTCGAAAATAGCCAAGCTTGGCCGCAATGCGATTGAATCGTGCCAGGTATTTTTCGACGGCCTTCCGATCCCCGTTGAGGACCGGATTGGCGACGAAGGCAAGGGGTTTTACTATCTGTTGGATGGCCTCAATCCCGAAAGAATCCTTGTGGCGGCAGAAGCCGTCAGCCTCGGTCGCCTGGCACTGAGGCGGGCGGTTGACTATGCCAAAGACCGAATAGTGTTTGATCGGCCGATCGGCATGAACCAAGGGATTCAGCATCCTCTGGCGGATAGCTGGATGAAACTCGAAGCCGCCAATATAATGATGTTGAAGGCGGCCACGATGTACGATGCCGGGGAACCGTGCGGCGCCGAGGCTAATTCGGCAAAATACCTGGGCGCCGAAGCCGGGTTTGAAGCGTGCACCCGAGCCGTGATGAGCCATGGCGGCTATGGCTATGCCAAGGAATTTCATGTCGAACGGTTCCTGCGCGAAGTGCTGATCGCGCGCCTTGCACCGATCAGCCCACAGCTTATCCTCTGTTATATCGGAGAAAGGGTATTGGGACTGCCAAAATCATACTAATACCAGCCCGCCAATTGATTGATTCTTCCAGACAGGTGGCGGGCTGGAATAAGGCTTTGATTTCGCGCGCGGCCGCCCCGCCAACCCCGCGCGCATAAGGCTTTGGTTTCGCGCGCGGCCGCCCCAACCCCGCGCGCATACCAATCCGCATTTTCGCGGATTGGTATTATATCTCAATCAATCAAAAATGAGGGGATTCCTGAGGTCCCAACCCAGAGAAACCTCCCCTGCCCGCGCTATCCCGCGCGGTTCTGAACGAGATCGTCGACCACCCCCGGATCGGCCAAGGTCGATGTGTCGCCGAGGCTGTCGGTCTCGCTCGCCGCGATCTTGCGCAGTATGCGGCGCATGATCTTGCCGGAACGGGTCTTTGGCAGGCCCGGCGCCCATTGGATCACATCCGGCGCGGCGACCGGGCCGATCTCCTTGCGCACCCAGCCGACCAGTTCCGTGCGAAGCCCATCCGAAGGCTCGATCTCCGCGATCAGCGTGACATAGGCATAGATGCCCTGGCCCTTGATATCGTGCGGATAGCCGACCACCGCGGCCTCCGCCACGTGCGGATGCGCGACCAGCGCGGACTCCACCTCCGCGGTGCCGATCCGGTGGCCCGATACATTGATCACGTCATCGACCCGGCCGGTGATCCAATAAAAGCCGTCAGCGTCACGCCTGGCACCGTCGCCCGTGAAATACAGGCCCTTATAGGTGGAAAAATAGGTCTGCACGAAACGCTGATGGTCGCCATACACGGTGCGCATCTGGCCGGGCCAGCTATCGGCGATGCAAAGATTGCCTTCCGCCACGCCATGCAGTTCCTTGCCTTCGCCATCCACCAGGAGCGGCTTCACCCCCGGCAGCGGCAGCGTGGCCGAGCCGGGCTTGAGCGCGACGGCACCGGGCAGGGGGCTGATGAGGACGCCGCCGGTTTCGGTCTGCCACCAGGTGTCCACGATCGGGCAGCGTTCTTCCCCCACGACCCGATAATACCACATCCAGGCCTCGGGGTTGATCGGCTCGCCAACGGAGCCCAGCACCCGCAGCGATTTGCGCGAGGTCTTTTTCACCGGCCCCACACCGTCGCGCATCAGCGCGCGGATGGCGGTGGGCGCCGTG
>JAJYAF010000538.1 GCA_021779655.1 Pseudomonadota bacterium | reverse complement strand
CCGATCTCGGCGGCACTGGAGGCGGCGTTGCACCGCTGGCGGTCGCCGCGATTCGATAATCCCCAGCTCGGCGATTGAACCTTGTGGGCGTTCGCCAGAGCGGCAGGGGTGGGTGGCTACGGCTCGGCCAAGATTCCGCCAGGCGGCCCGGCCTCGGCGGCTTGCGCCAGCAACGCGTGGATCAGGGCATGGATATGCTCAGCCGGGTAGAGCAACGCCTCCGGCTCCCGGGAGAGCGCCAGAAGGTGGCGCGAGATATGGATGCAATCGTTGAATACCGTGAAATTCGGCGGCGCCGGCGTGGGCGGCGGCTCACCCCGTTCAAACGCCACCGCGCGATAGACCGTGCGGCGGTGGTGGCGCCGGGATTCGGGAGGCCGGGGTTCGGGAGTTGGCGTGGCTATGGGCAGGGAGGCTGGCAACGGAAGGACCTGCGCGGCGATACCGCCCATGGAACTAGGGCCGAAGCGTTAAGCGCGAGTAAAACGAAGCGAAATCAAAGTCCGCGCGGCCTGCTCCCCCTGCCCCGCAGGCCGGCGAAGGGCGCGGTGAAGCGCTTGCGCAACTTGCCGATGGTGCCGACGGCTTCCAGCCGGCGGCTTAAGAAGGCAAGGGTATCCGCATCTTCCTCCGAGCGGTCGCGCAGCCAGTACAGGATGGTGGACGTATAGACGCCGGCAAGAATCGCGCGCTTGGTGTACCAGGAGAAATCGGCCGACCGATCGCCGGCGGCGTGCCAGATGGCATCCACCGTGGCGGCCGTGATGCGCAGGCCGCGCCGCGCGTTGCGTGGCAGCGCCAGCCAGGCGATGGCGCGGCGGATCGCTTCCCTATGGCCCCGGTTCTGCTCCAGCCGGATGGCGATGATGGCGCGCACCCGGGCCGGCAGGCGGTAGGTGGCAAACCCGGCCCGCTCGGCGGCTTCGGCCATGCGCTGGTCGGCGAGGGCGGAGAAGGCCTCGATCATCTCGCCGGGGCCGCCGGGGAACATCAGCGGCGCGTCCTCCGGCGGTTCACCCAGCGCGACGAGCGCCCGGGCGACGGAGCGCTCGGTCCAGCCATCGAACGGAATATGCGGGAGCATGGCGTCGATAACGGCGTCACGGTGCGGATCGGGGGTCATGGGGCGGATTCCGCGGGTTCGGGTTGCGGCAAGGGCCGCGGGAAGCGGGCTGTTTCCTCGGTAAAGCCGAAGAATCGGAAATCCTCCATGCGCATCGGGTAGAGCACGCCGTCCAGATGGTCGTATTCGTGCTGGATGATGCGGGCGGCGAAGCCGGTGAGTTCCTGCTCGAAACGCTGGCCGGCCTCATCGTATGCGGAGAGGCGGATATGCCGGTAGCGGGGCACAGCGCCGCGCAGGCCGGGGATGGAGAGGCAGCCCTCCCAGCCGAGCTCCCGCTCCGGCGAAAGCGGCGTGATCCGCGGGTTGATCGCCACGCCATAGGGCATGGCGGTGCCAGTCTCTGTGCCGGTATCCGGCACATGATTCTCTGTGCCGGTATCCGGCACATGATTCTCTGTGCCGGTATCCGGCATATGGTAGAGAAAGAGCCGCAACGGGATGAAAACCTGCGGCGCTGCCAAGCCGACGCCGCCCGAATCCGCGAGCGTCTCCGCCATGTCGCGGATCAGGCGGCGGATCTCCGGGTTGGCGGCATCCGCCACTTCCGCCGCGCGGCCGAGCAGCACCGGATGCCCCATTCGAGCGATTTTCAGAATGGCCATGGCCGGATGCTAAAGCAAAACGGCAAGCGCGGGAATGCGGGTTGTGATGGAGAAAACTCTGTGCTAACCGACAGGTGAGAATTGCGTGCGCGGCTGGCTCGGGCCGCGCCGCTTTTTTGGTTTTTAACCTATAGCAGCGTTTCAAGGAGTTCGCGGCCAAGTGCAAGTTCTCGTCCGGGATAACAACGTCGATCAGGCGCTGAAGGCGCTGAAAAAGAAACTTCAGCGTGAAGGCGTGTTCCGCGAGATGAAGCTTCGCCGCCATTATGAAAAACCCTCCGAACGGCGGGCCAGGGAAGCCGCCGAGGCGGTGCGCCGCGCCCGCAAGATGGAACGCAAGCGGATCGAGCGCGAAGGCTTCTAGACGCGAATTCTTCCAAATCCCCGGCTTTTGAATTCTGGGCTTCTGAATTCCGGGCTTCTGAATTCTGGGCTTCTGAATTTCAATTTCTGAATTTTGGGGGCGGCTGCGCGCGCCGGTTCCCTCGCGTGGCCGCGGCCTGGCCCGGCGCCCCTGGCTGGCCCGGATACGGGCTCCATTCCGACATTTTTAAGAAATTTCTGCTGTAAACCTGCGTAGAAACGGCGTAAGCGAGCGCGCATGCGGCGGCTTGGGCGGGCCGCGCAAAGCAGAGGACGCACGTCCATGGAACGCGTATCTTGAAGAGGCGCAACCGGTGATCAGGCTGTCGGTCCCGTTCCGGCAGGCGTTGTCCCGGCTGACACTCCCGGTGATGCTGATGCTCTCGCTCGGAACGGTCCTGTTCGGCCGCGCCGATCCGAATGTCGAGCAGCGGCTGCGCGCCGGGCTGGATAATGTGCTGGCGCCGGCTTATGCCGTGGTGGGCGGGCCGATTTTGGCCCTCGAACACGGAACCGGGGCGATCGGCCATTTGTTCGGCCTGGCCC
>JAJYAF010000537.1 GCA_021779655.1 Pseudomonadota bacterium | reverse complement strand
TCCTGCCGGGTCAGCACGTACCCAGCCGAGCGGGTGCCAACCATTTGCAACAGGCGCTGCGCAACGTATTGCCGGGGACGCGCTTGCGGGTTCAGGATCGATAGCACCTGTTCGTCGAGCGTCGCGGCGGTCATGGGCCGGGCTTCGTGGTGCTGCCACCAGGCGGCGTAAAGTTCGGCCAGCATGCGGCGTTTGGGGTCGTTTTTCTTCGCGGTTCTGATGCGCTCGACAGGATCGGCGCATCCCAAAGCAAGAAGCGGATCGCGAACCCATGCAGACCATTCCTCATAGGAGCCGAGCGACTGGCCGGGGGTGAGTGACGGCGATTGTCGCCCCCAACGCCAAATTGTCAGGCAGGCGGATAGCAGCTCGGCGCGCCGGGTCTCGATCCCGGACAGGAACCCAGGCGCGAACGGTCTCGCTTCGGGGTCTTCGCAGCGGGGATCAAGATCGCAGGCCAGGAAACGGCGCGCCAAATCCTCAGTTACGGACAAGCCATTTCCGGTCACGATGATGAAGGCACTGGCGTTCAGGGGCACCATGGTCGAGCTCCCCATGGGGCGCACATGGGCGGGGCGCTCAGTGAGAATGCTGGCGAGCGTATCGCTGCGGAGCGACGTGGCGTTTAAATTGTCCAGAAGCAGCATCGGCGCGGCTTCGATCAACGCGGCGGTCAGGCGCTTATCGAGTTCCTGCCGATCATGGCCCGCCGTCATTGCCGATACGTGACGACCGAAAGCGATCAGGCCGATTGCGCGGCCGAGAAGGCCCTTGCCACTGCCCGCCCCGGATACGTCTGGCGCCGTGATCAGCAGGCCGGGTGCGAGCCTCAGACTTGGCCGGCACACGGCGGTTAGCAGTGCCGCGATGAACGAGGATTCCGCCATTCCCGGCGGTACGTCGGGATCGACCTTCGGCACGCCATCGCCCTTAATCATGCGGGCTTCGGCAAAAGGGAAGGTGGCGAAGGCGGCGCGCAGCGTGGCGAGTGCAGCCGCCGCTCCATCGCGTGACGGGCGCGCCGGAACCGCTAGCGGGGGGATCTCTTCGCAGTAAATCCCTGATTTTGGATCGTGCCCGGCCTTGGCGGAAAAACTGCCATCGGCGCACAGCAGCGGGCTACTCGCGATCCCGGCAAGTGAGGGGAATCCCCATTCGCCGAGATCAAGGAACATCGTTGCAACCGCCCGGGGTAACGTGATCGCTTGAGCGTTTCCGTCTTTGTCGAGCACAACGGGGCGGCACAGATCATGCGCCGAAACGATGACGTTGTTATATGTCATCGGCTTTGCGGTTAGGGTGCCGTTCGGGCGCACCAGCATGACCGGAATACCGCCGCGAGCGAACAGGTCGTCCGCGGTGGCCAAGACAAGGCGGAGTGCCCGGACGGTGGCTGGCAGGTCTGCGTGACGCACTACGAGTTCGGGTTTTTCCGCCAGCGCCGCCGTCACGACCGCTTCGGGGGCAATCGTGTTCATGATGCGCGCCCCGTGCGAAGCCCCGATCGGGCGGTCGCGCGTGCCTCCCGTTCCGGCAGGCCGTTGCGGCTGGCAGCTTCCACCAGGATCGCCACGGCCTCGCCGTCACTTAGCAGGCGCGATGCCACTAGCGGCGCCATCCGGCGCGCGGCCCAATAAAGCGCGGCGTTGCGCCGGCTTTCTGGCGCGGTCGCGGCGACACGGATCAGCGCGGCAAGCTGTCGATCGTCCGGGACGCGCGGCGGGGGCGCTGGCAAACGCGGCGGCGCAGGCGGCGGGGCGATGGTGTCGAGCAGCCACGCGGGCCATTCGGCGATCGGGGCGCGCGAGAGGATCGGCTTGCCGGCGGCGGGCCAGAAGATCGCGCAACCACGGTCCGCCCGCACGTCGATGCCGGGCAGCGGCCGGGCGGTCGAGCAGCGCAAGCCGGGATGATGCCGGAACCAATAATGCCGTCCGCCGGAGCGGGTCTCGTAGCAAGCCGTTTCAGGCAGCAGCGCCGCGTGGTCTGACAGCCACCCGGCGGCCTCGGGATGCTTGGCGAGATCGAGGTCGAGCACGTCGATGCCGCTCGCCTCGCCCGTGGCAATGGCCGGGATCAGATTCGGCCTGGCGAACCATGCGCGGATCGTGGCCTCATCGGTGGTCGCGTCATCCACGCCATGCCGGCAGGCCGGGCGCTTGGTTCGTGCGTCGAATGGCACCACTGCCCAGCCGCGCGCGGCGAGGCGAACGGCGGCGGTTGCAGGCGATCGGTTGGGCGATGTAAGATGAATTTTCATGTTATTCTTCCAGCCCGCCGGCGGGGACACGCTTGGCGGGCTTTCTTTTGCGTGGGGGGCTGCGCGGCCTCAGCGGGGCGCGCGGGCGGGCCGGAATGACGCGGGGGGCAACGCCGCGGCCTCGGCCCGCGCGCTTTCCGTCGAGATCAACGTGCGATTCCCGGCCTTCACGGCGGAAAGCGTGCCAGCGGCGAGCAGCCGATACGCGGTCGGTCGGCTCGCACGCCGGACCGAGCACCATTCGGCGATCGTGAGAAACGGCCCGGCACTCTCGAAATCGCGCGGGGCAGGCGGGGCTTCTTTCAGCATCTAGACTGCATCCTTTCAAATGCCCGGTCGGGCGGATGCGCCGAGATGTAAGGGGGTGATCGCCTCTCTA
>JAJYAF010000041.1:10363-11206 GCA_021779655.1 Pseudomonadota bacterium | reverse complement strand
ATTTCCGCTCCGCCCGCCACAGCGCGCGCAGATCCTCCTGCAGGCGGTGCCGGGTGAACTCGTCCAGCGCGGCGAAGGGCTCGTCCATCAGCAGCACTTTCGGCCGGGTCACCAGCGCCCGCGCGATCGACACGCGCATTTTCATCCCGCCCGAGAGGGAAGCGGGCTTGGCATCGGCAAATTCCCGCAGGCCGACCTGTTCGAGCGCCGCGACGACGCGGGGCCAGGCCGCGGCTTTTTTCTCGCGCCGTAGGCGCAGGGGCAGATACACGTTGCCGGCGGCGCTGAGCCAGGGCATCAGTGTCGAATCCTGAAAGACGAAGCCGATTTCCCCGGCGCGCGGCGCGCCGGCCGGCCAGACGATCCGCCCCGCGCTCGGCGCCTCCAGTCCGGCGACCAGCCGCAGCAGGGTCGATTTTCCGCAGCCGGAAGGCCCGAGCAGGACGATGAACTCCCCCTCTCCGATATGGGCGTCGATGTTTTCGAGGGCCAGCGTGCCGTTGGAAAAACGCTTCGATACCCCGGAAAGCTCAATCATGCTTCGGCTTGCCGCTGGCCATTCCGAATCCCTTATTCACGAATTGCAGCGTATAGGCAGCGCGATAATTCATGTTCTTATCGTACAGTCCGGTCGCGGCCATCTGGTCGAAAAAGGATTTCCAGCGCGCATCCGTCATGGCGCCGATGCCCAGCGTCCGCGCGTCGCCCGAATCGACGATCCCGCGCTGCTTCAACTGCTCGTAGCCGAATTTCATCAGCCCCGGCGTCATGTCCGGATTGGCTTTCAGGATCGCGTCGAAGGCCGGCGTGGGGTCGCCGTAGAGAAAGGCGTACCAGCCTTCG
>JAJYAF010000041.1:0-10353 GCA_021779655.1 Pseudomonadota bacterium | reverse complement strand
CGATCGAGGCATCGATGAAGCGCCGCACCAGCCCCGGATCGGTTTTCACCAGCTTCTCGCTGGTCGCGATCAGGCTGGCATAGCCGTTGAACCCGGCATCGGAGATCATCAGCACCACCGGCCATTTGCCGGTCTGCTGATGCACGAGGTACGGCTCGGACGTGACATAGGCTTCCTGAACCAGGAGCGGATTCGTAAAGAACGGAGTAAGGCTGAAGCTGTAGGGCCGCAACTGGGCATCGGAATAGCCGTATTTGGTTTCCAGATAGAGCCACCAGCTTGCCCGGGTGCCGGCGCTGACCGCGATGGGCTTGCCCTTGAGCGCCGCGAAACTGTCCTCGCCGGCATCCGGATGCGCCATGAGGATATCCGGGTCTTTTTGAAACCCCGCCGCCACCGCGACGAAGGGAATGCCAGCCTGCACGAAATTCAGCGCGAGGAAGGCGTTGGAGGTGATGTCGAAGGTAAGCCTGCCGCCGATCAGCCGCTGCCCGTTGTTCACCTGCGGCCCGCCGGGGACGATGGTCACATCCAGCCCGTATTTCTTGTAGATGCCATCGGCCAGCGCCTCGTAATAGCCGCCATATTCCGGTTCGGCCGCCCAGTCGAGGCCGAATGTGATCCTGTCGGCGGCCCTCGCCTGGCCGGCCAGCAGAAGGCATGCCGCGAGAACGGGCGCGAAGCGAAAGCCGAAATCCATGACCATGTCTCCTCAGGGCGGAATGTGCTAGCGGATCGGCATGAGCGGACCAGCAAGAGCGAGCGGATTAGCATGAGTGAAGCGCGGATCAAGGCCGGGATATGGGTGCAGGCGGCGCTGCGGCTGGGCGAGGCGGATGGCCGCTACGGCGTGGTGCTCCGCCGGGGAGATTTCGACGCCGGCGGCGTGCTGGTCGCCTTGCGGGGCGAACGGGGCATTCTCCTGCTCTCCCAGGTCCGCGATTCGGAAAGCAGGCCGGCCTGGATGCGCGCGACAGGGCCCGAGCCGGTCAACCAGTCGGTGGCGGATGCCTATATCGCCCGGCAGGTCCATTTCGATCCCGATCTCTGGGTGATCGAATTCGAGGCTCCCGACTATCGGCCGCCTTTCGAGGCCCGGATCATCTGACGGGCGAGCGCCGGGTTCTCCCGCGTCTGCCCGGCGATCACGCCCTCGCGATCGGCCGGCTTCTTGTTCTGGCTGAACTTGCGCACGCCGATCAGCCGGCCGACATGCAGCACCACGCCGACAATTCCGGCAAGCTGTGCCGCGATATAGTCGGCTGGCGCGTCGGAAACCTGCCAGGGCGCCGAACGGCCGGCTTCGAACCGCTCCGTGAGGCCGGTGACGATGGCCAGGAGCGCGGCCGGATCCTCAACGATCTCCAGCCGCCCATAGGCGTGCACCGCCTCGTAATTCCAGGTCGGCACCACCCGCCCGGTTTCCTGCTTGGTGGGGTAGAGGGAAGGGCTGACATAGCCATCCACCGTCTGGAAGATGGCGAGCGATTCGATCGCCCCGTCCAGGTGGCGCCAATGTTCGTTGGCGCGCGCCAGGTGACCGATCAGCCTGTCCCCTTCCAGGGAAAGCGGCAGATGAGTCGCGGCGAGACGCGGGCCCTGTGGAGTTTCACGCGCTGAAACCAGCACCGGCAGCGAACATTGCCGCATGATGGCGCGCAGTTCCTCCGGATCGTTCTCGGCAAAGGCTCCTGGCACATACATGACGGCTTACCCTCAGCCCGAGGCCTCGGTTTCCATGACAGCATCCGGCGCGGCGGCTTTCACCGATGCGCAGGCTTGTTCATACTGCCCGGAAGGCAGGTAGGCGGCAAGGACTTCGTCGGGAGGTCCGTCAGCCCTGATCCGGCCCTGGTCCATCCAGATGACCCGGTTGCACCAGCGCAGGATGGTCGGGGCGGAATGGGAGGACAGCACCAGCAATTCCGCGCCGTGCACCATCGTTTCCAAACGCTTCCTGGCCTTCTCCATGAAAATGGCGTCGCCTGCCATCAGCCACTCGTCCATCAGCAGAATCTCCGGCCGAACGGCGGTGGCGAGGCCGAAGCCCAGTCGCACCACCATGCCGGAGCTGTATGTCCGAGCCGGCAGATCGAGAAATTGCCCGAGCTCCGAGAAGGCGGCGACGTCTTCTTCAAGACGGGCGATCTGCTTCGGACCCAGCCTGTCGAACAGCCCGCGCAGCCGGATATTCTCCCGCCCCGTCAGGTCCATGTTCATTCCCTGGCCGGGGTCGAGCAATGCGGTCACTTTGCCGTCGATGACGATGCCGCCCTGCACTGGCTCATAAATGCCGGCGAGCGCGCGCAGGAGCGTGGTCTTGCCGGCGCCGTTATTGCCGACGAAGCCGAGCCGGTCGCCGGAGCGAAGCGAGAGGGAAATGTCGCGCAGCGCCTCCACCACGATGCGGTGGCGGCGATCCTCGCCGAACCGTCCGGAAGCGGCGGCGAGAACGATCTTCTTCAGTGATCTGCTCTCGGAATGATAAATCGGAAACAGGATCGACAGGCCGCTTACGGTAATGCTGGCCACCGGCTACACCCAATAGGCCAGGCGCGGCCGCGCCAGCGCGAAAAACACCCCGGCCAGAAGCACCAGAACCCCGGAGCAGCCGAATGCGAATCCCCAGATGGCCAGATGCACCGGCGTTCCATCCAGCGGCCCGCGAACGATTTCCAGCAGCGCGTAGAAGGGATTCAAGTCGATCAGCCATACGCCGATATGGCGATGCTCCAGGATCGTGGGACTCCAGATCACCGGGGTCATGAAAAAGGCGATTTGCATGACGCTTGTAATGATCGGCGGAATGTCGCGGAAGCGCGCGCAGAAGGCGCCGAGCAGGAGGCAGGCCGCCATGCCATCGACGAACCAGAGCGCAAGACCGGGCAGAACGAGATAGCTCTTCGCGCCGGGCATTTTGGCCATCACCGCGACGACGACGGCGACGATGACGATGTTATGCGCGAAAACAAGGAAATTGCGAATCACCACCCGCCCGGCATGGAGCGAAAACGGCATCCGGTTGGCCCGGATCATCGCTTCCGCCGCGGTGAAGCAGGTGCAGCCTTCGGCCGTCATCGCTGAAAGAAAATTCCACAAAATCAGGGAAAGCGCGAGATAGGGAAGGTAGGTTTTGATATCCAGGTGGAACAATCCGGCATACAGAACGCCAAGCGCGCCGACCATGACTCCTGTGGAAAGTGTCAGCCAGAAAGGCCCCAGGACCGAGCCGCGGTAGCGCAGCCGGATATCGAGGAGACTGAGCTTCCAGACCAGCCGCCACAGCGCCAGGGCCTCCCGCATGTCGACGGAGGCGGCGGCCAACCTGGCATGCAGGCTCTGCGCCGCGTTGATGGTTACCCGCTTGCGCGAACCTGGAACGTCACGAAGCCCGGAAGTCGTGCCGCTTCCCGGCAGCGAAGTCGTCGTCATGGGTCCGCGATAGCCGAATGTCCGAAGGGCGGCAACCGCCGCCGCGCCTGCTTTCCGGTTTCCAACGAGGATGTCATGGGCTCGCATGAATCAGCTGGGGCTGGCGGCCGGTGAGCAGCTGAACCCGGTCGCCCACGGCGAAGCTCGCGGCGGCGAGCGAGGCTGTGGGGTCGGATTGCGGTGCTCCCAGCACGATCGCGACGACGTTTCCGTCGGCGCGCCGGATGATGAATTCCGTTGCGTTGGGCACCGCCGCCGGCGGGGCGATTTGCAGCGCCGCCATCACCGCCGCCGCCCCGGGCGAGAGGGCCGCTTGCGCGCGCATCGGCCGGATGGCCTCCAGCACGCCGGAAATCGCCGCGCCCCGCGGTATCGCCGTTCCGAATGACGGCCGCGGCGCCGGACCGGAGGCGGCGCAGCCGGCCACGGACATCGCCAGGGCGGAAAGCAGCGTTGCATGCCACGTCTTCTCGTTCACGCGCAGTTCCCCCTCCTCAAGCGCCGGGAAACAATGTTCAAACTCTTCTTGCCCTGGAAGCGGCAGGCGGGCCAGGGGGAGCCTGCAAGTTTTTAGTTGCGTTCATTTCCGTTGATGCTTAAAGGGTTACTGTAGCTTGTTATCATCAATATCCAGCCAATAGCGGCAACCTAATGATTTTTGGCTGATTGATGATTTCAGGTCGATGATTCACGGGTTGGGGGCTTCATCATTGGCGTCAGATTCCCGCTGTCTGAACCTGTCTAGCCTCCTGCCGGTCGCGGGTAGGGTCGGCTTTGCAATGGCGGGGCTGGTTTGGCTTGCGGGCTGCGCCGCCTCGCCCGGAGCGCATTACCTCAGCACGAATTATTACCTTGCCCATGCACCGGGAGACTACCGGGCGCCCGGCCCGCCGAGCGATCCCTGGGGCCCCTATATCGCGCTCGCCTCCAGCCGGTTCGACGTGCCGGAGCAATGGATCCGGCAGGTGATGCAGGTTGAATCCGGCGGCCAGGAATACATGCACGGGCAGCTCACCGTTTCGCCGGCGGGCGCCATGGGGCTGATGCAGCTTGAGCCTGAAACCTATCAGGAAATGGCCGCGCGTTACGGGCTCGACCAGGACCCGTTCAATCCCTACGACAATATCATGGCCGGCACGGCTTATATTCATGAAATGTACCAGGTTTACGGCTCGCCGGGCTTCCTTGCCGCGTACAACGCGGGTCCCGGCCGGCTCGACCATTATATGGACGATCACACGCCGCTGCCGGACGAGACCGTGAACTACGTCGCCGCCATCGCGCCCAACATCCAGGGTTATTATCCCCGCAACCGGTCCGAGGCGGATCAGCTTGCCCTGAACACCCTGCCCATGAGCGAGGCGCCCGGCCTGGTGCCGCCTGGTTTCGCTCCCAACGCCCCGCCGCCGACCGGCCCCGCGCCCGAAAGCCCGTTCAATGGGGAAGCGGTGGCGGTCGCCTCGCTCTCGCCGTCCTCCGGCTCGGAAATCGAGCCTGAATCGCCGCAGCCGGTCAGCGCGCAGCCGCTGCCCGTTCCGCCGGTGCCCAGCGCCGCCCCGGTGGCGGTGGCCATGGCCGCGCCCCCGCCCGCACCGGCGCAAGCGCCGGCCCCGCCGCCGAGCTTCGTCCCGCATCCGGCTTTCGGCCTGATTCAGCCGGCCATGGCCGATACGCCGGCGCGGAGCTTTGAAGCCGTTTCCTATTCCTCGGCGAGCTGGGGCATTCAGGTGGGCGCCTATGGCAGCGCGGAAAAAGCCCGCGCGGCGATCGGTATTGCCGAGCTTTCGGCCGTGCAGGTCCTCATGAAGGGCCGTCCCGTGGTGGTGGCCGTGCATGACGGAGCCGGTACCATCTACCGCGCCCGGGTGGTGCAGTTCACCCATGAGCAGGCGATGGAGGCATGCCACCGCCTGCAATCCGGCCCCACCGGCTGCGAAATCCTCTCGCCCGACGCGCAGTCCTGACGCGGCTTAAATCAATATCTTAGCGGGCAATTCAGCGCGCTAAACCGCCCCATATTCCAGCAGAACCCGGCGGACCGCATGCTCCGGCACCGCGCTTTCCGTGAACGCCGCGCCCACGCCCCGCAGCAGCACGAAGGTGAGCCTTCCGTCCCGCATCTTCTTGTCCTGCTGCATATGCGCGAGAAGATTCGCCGCGGGCAGGCCGGGAATGCGGTGCGGCAGGCCGGTTGCCGCCAGATGCGCGGCAATGCGGGGCGCCAGCGCTTCCTCGCAGAAGCCGAGCATGGCGGAAAGCCGCGCGGCCAGAACCAGCCCGATGGCGACCGCCTCCCCATGCAGCAGCGCGCCACTGAAGCCGCTTTCGGCTTCCAGGGCATGCCCGAAAGTATGGCCGAGGTTGAGCAGGGCACGGCCGTTATCGGATTTTTCCTCGCGCTCGTCCCCGCTGACGACGGCCGCCTTGAAGCGCACCGCCCGGGCCACCGCCTCGGCCTGCAATGCCGCGTCGCCTTCCAGCAGTGCGCGCCCGTTGCTTTCGCACCATTCATAGAGCGCGGCATCGCCGATCAGGCCGGCCTTGACGATTTCCGCATAGCCGGCGCGGCGCTCGCGGATGGAAAGGGTTGCCAGCATATCGGTATCCGCCAGCACGAGCAGCGGCTGATGAAAGGCGCCGACGAGATTCTTGCCGTGCCGCGTGTTGATGCCGGTTTTGCCGCCGACACTGGAATCGACCTGCGCCAGCAGGCTGGTGGGAATCTGCACGAAGGGCAGGCCGCGCAGCGTCGCCGCCGCCGCGAATCCGGCAAGATCGCCGATCACCCCGCCGCCCAGCGCCACCACGGCGGTATGCCGGTCCACCTTATGGTCCAGCAGCGCATCCACGAGCGCGCTCCAGCGCGCCACGCTTTTCGAAGCCTCGCCCGGCGGCACCACGATGGTGTGATGGGCGATGCCGGTTTCCGCGAGGCTCCGCTCCAGCGCCGGAAGATGCAGCGATGCCAGGTTTTCGTCGGTGACGACGACGCAGCGCTTGCTTGGCAGCGCAGGGGCAAGATGCGCGCCGGCGCGGGCAGCCAGGCCGGGGCCGATCAGCACGGGATAGCTCCGGGCCGCCAGCGCGACGGTCACTTCAAGCGGCGGCCGATAGGCTTTGAGCGCCTCCACGACCATGTGCAGCGTCTGTTCCGGCGGGCCATCCCGGCCCTCCACGATGAGATCCGCCTCGGCATAGAAGGGGTAGCGCTGAGCGGCGAGGCGGGCCAGGATTTCCGCGGGATCGCCCGCATTCAGCAATGGCCGGTGGGTGCGGCCCTGCACGCGCTTGAGCAGAACGGGCAGGGGCACGCGCAGCCACACGCAGATGGCGCGGGCACGGATCAGCGCCCGGGTCTCTGGGTCCAGATAGGCGCCGCCGCCCGTGGCCAGCACGATCGGCCCGCTTTCCAGCAAACGCCGGATGACCTTTTTCTCGCCCTGCCGAAAATGCGCCTCGCCGTGGCGGGCGAAAATTTCGTTGATGCTGGCGCCGGCGGCTTGCTCGATTTCCTGGTCGGCATCATGGAAAGGCAGGCCGAGCTGCGTGGCAAGGCGCTTGCCGATCGCGGTTTTGCCGGCACCCATCAGCCCGATCAGAACGATGCTTCTCTGGGCTTCCGGCTGTGGCGCGGGGTGGTTGGAGGACATGATGTTCGGGCTTATCACAGCAGTACCATGGCGGTAGATGGGCTGGTCGAGATATTTCTGGAAATGCAGGCGGCCGAGCGGGGGGCCGCGCGCAACACGCTCGCCGCCTATCAGGCCGATCTCGCGGATTTTTACGGCTTCCTCGCGAGCAAGGGGCTGACCGTGCTTGCGGCCGGGCGGGATGACCTGGCCGGCTATCTTGCCACGCTCGCCATGGCTGGCCTGAAGCCGCGTACCCAGGCGCGCAAGCTCTCCACCCTCAGGCAGTTCTTTCTGTTCCTGCTGCGGGAGGGCCGGCGCGTGGACAATCCCGCCGCCGGACTCGCCGCGCCGCAGCTACCCCGCGCCTTGCCGAAATATCTGAGCGAGGCGGAGGTGGAAAGCCTGCTTTCGGCCGCCGCGCGGCTGCCCGGCCTGCCGGGGTTGAAGGCCAATGCCGGGCTGGAAATTCTCTATGCGAGCGGCCTGCGGATTTCCGAATTGCTGGAACTTCCGGCGAGCGCCCTGAGCGAGGACGCGATGCTGCTGCTGATCCGGGGCAAGGGCGGCCGGGAGCGGCTGGTGCCGCTCTCCGATGCCGCGCGCCGCGCCGCGCTCACGCTGCGGCAGGCATCGAAGAGGGGCGGTCCGTATCTCATCGCCGGGCGCGACCCGCGCAAAAAAATGACCCGGCAGGGTTTCGCGCTGCTGCTGAAGAGGGTCGCGCTGGCGGCGGATATCGATCCGGCGCGCCTGTCGCCGCATGTGCTGCGGCACTCCTTCGCCTCGCATCTGCTGGCGCGCGGCGCGGATCTGCGCAGCATCCAGCAACTGCTGGGGCATGCCGACCTGGCGACCACGCAGATTTATACCTTTGTCCTGGAAGAACGGCTGAAACGCCTGGTCGAGGCAAACCACCCGCTGGCCGTCCGGCCGCGCGCCGATTGACTTGCAGGCGGCGCGAATGGCAAAAGCCTCGCCATGGACACAGCAGGATCGTCAACCGCCGCGCCGGAATCCCGCCCGAGCTTACACCTGCCGGACCCCAACGCCCATGATGATGCGTTCTACGCCGCCACCAACCCGAAATTTTTCGGCCTGCCGCTTGGCGTATTGATCGCGGCGGCGGTTTCCGCCGTCTCGGTCTGCATCACGGTGGTGAAATTCCTGGGCCTTCATCTCGCCGGCCATTGAACGGCGGCCTGTGCCGCCGGCATGAGCCGGGCTCATTGGCTTTCCACGGCCAGGCCCTGGCGCTGAATTGCGCCGGCCTGTAACGGCCCCCAGTAACGTTTCCAGTAACAATTCCGATAACGGCGATTCCATGAACAATTCTTCCCCCAGCCACCGAGCCCTGCTGCCCGCGGGCCTGCGCGACACGCTGCCGCCGGAAGCCGAGCTGGAAGCGATTTCGGTCGCGCGGATCATGGAACGCTTTGCCGCCCATGGCTATCAGCGGGTGGAAACGCCGCTGCTTGAGTTCGAGGAAAGCCTGTTTGCCGGCGCCGGCGGCGCGACCGCGGAGCACACCTTCCGCCTGATGGATCCGCAGAGCCAGCGGATGATGGGCGTGCGCGCCGATATCACGCCGCAGATCAGCCGCCTGGCCGCCTCGCGGCTGGCCGCCGCGCCGCGTCCGCTGCGCCTTGCCTATTCCGGCCAATGCCTGCGCGTGCGCGGCACGCAATTGCAGCCGGAGCGGCAGTTCTCGCAGGCGGGAATCGAACTGATCGGCGCCGACACGCCGCAAGCGGATGCCGAGATCATTCTGGTCGCGGCCGATGCCCTCGCCGCGACCGGCCTTGACGAAATCAGCTTCGACCTCACTTTTCCCCATCTTACGCTGAGCCTGCTGGAAGGGGTCGATTCCCGTCGGCTCGGCGAACTCACCCATGCGCTGGACCGCAAGGACAGCCTGGCCGTGGCCGATGCCGGCGGCCCGATGCAGGCGCTGCTGCTGCGATTACTGGCGGCGAGCGGGCCGGTCGAACAGGCGATCCCGGCGCTGCTGGACATCCCGCTGCCGGAGATCGCGCGCGGCCATGCCATTCGCATGGCTGAAACGGTGGTGGCGGTGCGCAAGGCCAGCCCGGCGCTGCGGCTCACCGCCGACCCCGTGGAATTCCGCGGCTATCAATACCATACCGGAATTTGCATGACCGTGTTCGCCACCGGCCGGCAGGCGGAGCTGGGGCGCGGCGGGCGCTATCTTTCCGGCGAATCGGAACCGGCAAGCGGAATTTCCCTCTATCCCGACAGCATCGCGCGGATCGCGCCGCCGCCGCCGCTGCGCCCGCGTCTCTATCTGGAATTCGGCACGCCACCGGAGACGGCCCAAGCCTACCGGGCGCGCCGCTTCGCGACCGTTCCGGGCTTGCAACCGGTGGCCGATCCGATGCAGGAAGCCAAGCGACTGCGCTGCACGCATCTCTACCGCGACGGCGATGCCGTCCCGGTTTTGTAAGGATCAGTTTAGCCTATGAGCAATGTCACCATCATCGGCGCCCAATGGGGCGACGAGGGCAAGGGCAAGGTGGTGGACTGGCTGGCCAGCCGCGCGGATATCGTGGTGCGCTTCCAGGGTGGCCACAATGCCGGGCATACCCTGGTTGTCGGCAACCAGACCTATAAACTCTCCTTGCTGCCTTCAGGCCTCGTGCGCGGCAAGCTCGGCATCATCGGCAACGGCGTGGTGATCGATCCGCACGCACTGCTCGCCGAGATCGCGCGGGTCGGGGGCCAGGGTCTGACGATTACGCCCGAGACCTTGCGCATCGCCGAGAATGCCCCGCTCATCCTGCCCTTGCACGTGGCGCTCGACAGCGCGCGCGAGATGGCGCGCGGCGCGCGGAAAATCGGCACTACCAATCGGGGGATCGGCCCGGCTTACGAAGACAAGGTGGGCCGGCGCGCCATCCGCCTGGCCGACCTGGCCGAGCCGGCCACGCTTTCCGCCAAGCTCGACGAATTGCTGCGCCACCACAACACGCTGTTGGCCGGGCTGGGCGCGCAGACCTTCGCCAAGCAGGAGCTGCTGGCCGATCTGCTGGCGCTGGCGCCCAGAATCCTGCCTTTCGCGGAACCGGTGTGGGAGCGCCTCGCCCAGGCGCGACAGGCCGGCAAACGCATCCTGTTCGAGGGCGCGCAGGCGGTGATGCTCGATATCGACCATGGCACTTACCCCTTCGTCACCTCCTCCAACACGGTGGCGGGAAGCGCCGCGGCGGGCAGCGGCATCGGCCCGGGCGCCATCGGCCGCGTGCTGGGCATTGCCAAGGCCTATTGCACCCGC
>JAJYAF010000536.1 GCA_021779655.1 Pseudomonadota bacterium | reverse complement strand
AAGGCGGCGCCAGGCAGATGCACACCCATTACCTCCATCATCATCTGGTTGGAATTGGCGGTGCCGTAGAAGGTGCAGGTGCCGGGGCTGTGATAGGATTTCGCTTCCGCCTCCAGCAGTTCCTGCCGGCTCACCTTGCCTTCCGCGTAAAGCTGGCGGATGCGGTTCTTCTCCGAATTCGGCAGCCCGGAGGGCATCGGCCCGCCGGGGATGAACACGCCGGGCAGATGCCCGAAGGTAAGCGCGCCGATGAGCAGACCGGGCACGATCTTGTCGCAAATGCCAAGATACACCGCCGCGTCGAAAGTCGCGTGCGACAGCGCGACCGCCGTGCCCAGCGCGATCACGTCGCGGGAGAACAGGGAAAGCTCCATCCCCTTCTGGCCCTGCGTGATGCCATCGCACATCGCCGGCACGCCGCCCGCCACCTGGGCGACCCCGCCAGCCTCCCGCGCCGCGGCGCGGATCAGCTCGGGGAAATGTTCATAGGGCTGATGCGCCGAAAGCATGTCGTTATAAGCGGTGACGATACCGAGGCTTGGGCCGTCACCATCCCGCAACACGGCCTTTTCACCCGGCCCGCAGGCGGCGAAGCCATGCGCGCGGTTGGCGCAGCCCAGCAGGCGCCGGTGCGGCTGCGGCTCCATCGCCGCGTCCAGCCGCTTGAGATAGCCGCTCCG
Organism: Pseudomonadota bacterium; assembly: GCA_021779655.1. The sequence goes on along the minus strand of JAJYAF010000536.1, from coordinate 1,961 downwards.
GCCTGCATTGCTGCGCCTTACGATACGCTCGGTCACTTCCTTGACCCGCGGGTTCAGCATCGGCGTTCTCCTCAATCTGCAATGGCATTATGTAGGTGGGCCACGGCCGGTCGGTAAGGCGCTATTCGCCGGCCCGCCGGCGCGCGCTCCTGGCGCGGGTGGCCGGGTCCATGGACGGATTGACCAAACCCCCGGCGCCGCCGGATGCCAGCACCGTCTCGATAACCCGCAAAATCCCGGCCGCGCTGGCGGGAAAAGGATATACCACGCCATAGCCCAACGCCCGCACGCGCTCCGCCGGCGCGCCAAGATCGGGCACCAGCGGGACAAAACCATGGCTCAGCGCCTCCGAGAGCGTGTATGACCAGGTCTCCGGCCATTCATGCAGGAACAGGGCGTACCGCCCGCGCGCCTCCTCGGCGAGCGTGTCCAGCATTTCCGGCTCATAACGGCCGGAAATGATAACATTGCCAAGCGGCAGCAATTCCTCATCGATATTGGTATAGCCGATCATGCGGAACAGCAGGGTGGGATGTGTCAGCCGCGCGCGTCTGGCAATCTCCAGCAATTTACCGGAACCTTTATGCGGTCCGAGCGCGCCGAACAATACGATTTCATGCGCATCCGCAGCCGCGCGCACGGGTGGATGCAGCGATTGAAGGCACCCGGCCGCCCGGCCAGGCGGAGGGATATCCGTTTCAGGGTGCGGCACGACCCGTACGGCCACGCGCGGCAGGCCGCGCCGCAACAAGGCCGCCGCGCTTTCCGAGGGCGCAATGACCTCCCCGAAGCTGGAAATGAGGCTCCCGAACAGGGCGCGGTGCTCCGTTGGCGTCAACCCGGCGATGCGGGAATTCGCATGGGCGCCGCCAACGGCGATGCAGCGCGCGCAAATCCCGGGCTCGGCCACGGCACAGTAATCTCCGGCGGCGTCAATCAAAGTCACGCGGGGGCATAGCGGATAGAAATCATGAAGATAGAACGTGCTCGCGCGGCCATGCAGCCACCCCGCGAGGCGCTGCAGAAACGCCGTGGGAAAACCAAGAAACTGATGCACGATCACCCGATTCGGCGCCGCCGCGTCCAACAGTTCGAATAAGGCCGGCATTTCGTCTTCCGCGAAACCGGCGCGAAACAGCGGAATTTGTCCCGCGAGCACCGCGCCGCCATCCTCAAGGCAATTCAAGCGCAACCGGATGGCGGCATCATCGCCTTCCGCTCGTTCCATATCCGCGATCGCCTTGGCGGTTCCGCCGGCAAGATTGTTTGAGATAACCAGAACGAATTCGGTGTCGTGCTGCCGCGCCCGCTCCAGCCGCCAGGTATCCAGCGCCCACCGCGCCGCCCGCAACCCATCGCGCCGGATGAACTCCCGCACGCGCGGAAAATATTCCGGATATTTTCCGGAAAGCCGGATGGAATTGGCGCGCAGCAGCGGCTCCTTCTCGCCGCCGAACGAAACACTGCCGCCATGCCACACCAACACGCCCGCCGCGCCGGCATGCTTATAACCCAGATCGGTCGCACGCTGGCAGAAATCGTTCTCCTCGCCGTAACCTCGCCCGAACGCGGGATCGAAGCGGCCGACGGCTTGCAGCGTCTCCTCCTTGATCAGCATGCAGAAGCCATGCGCGGTGGGCACTTCAACATAGCGCCCCGCATTGCGTTCGAGCGCCGCCGCCGCCAGCTCCGCCCAGGTGCAGTCCGCAAGGTCCTCCGGCGGGCCTTGTGGATCGGGGTAGGAGAAAATCGTCGCGTCGTTCGAGAGCGGGGTTACCGTGCCGATTTCCGGAGCCGCCCGCGCAATCGCGCAAAGCTCATCGAAAACACCGGGGAAGACCACCGTGTCCGCGTTGAGCAATAGCATGTCGCCTGAACCTGCGAAAGCAAAGCCGCGATTGACGCTATGGATGAAGCCGCGATTTTCCGGGTTCGTGAGAATAAACAGATCGGGCTGCGCC
>JAJYAF010000535.1 GCA_021779655.1 Pseudomonadota bacterium | reverse complement strand
CATCGAGGATGGCGCTGCCGCCGCCATCCACGGCGAGCGCCGTCCCGCCGATCCCGCCCGCCTCCAGCAGATCCGCGAAATCGGTGAACCCCGTGACGATCACTTCCCCGGGGGCTGCGGCCTGCGTGACAAGAATGTTCTCCGCATTGCCGGTGAGCAGGACGGTCTGCTCCTCGGTCGGCGGCACCGTGAAGCCCGAAACCGTGCCCCCCGGCGCGATGGTGATTGCCGCGACGGCGGAAATTCCGGAGAGAATCCCGCCGCCGCTCAAGGTCAGCTGATCGCTGCCGGCGGAAAGGGAGGCGGTGTACACAACATCGGCGAGCAAGGCATTCAGCGCCGCCGGACCGGCGGCGGTAAGCGTGAGCGCCGCCGCCGGCGCCACCGTGCCGTCGTCCAGCGTGCCCTGCCCAACGCGCAGGGTTACCGTCAGGCTTTGGCCGGTCCAGCCGGGAAGGAGGAGTTCAAGCCCCGGCAACGCCTGGCCGACGCCGGCGCTGGCCGGAATGGGTGCCGAGCCGAGCGGCCCGCCGCCCAGAAAAAATTCCGCTGCCGGGGGCGCCAGGCCGATTTCGGCGTCGCCCGCCGCATCGGTTCCGGTGGTCAGCACCGCGCCCATGGGCAGTGCCGCGTTGAAGGTTAAGCTCTCAACGTGGTTCGCGCTGTCCGTCCCGGTGACGGTGAACCCCTGGGCGCCCGCCCCGGAAACCGAAACACCCGTGAGGCCGGGAAGAATCAGTCGGTCTCCGGGTGCGAAGCCGAACAGCGTGCCGGCGAAATCCCGCGGATCGCCGAGCACGAGGACGCCGCCGTCCTGACCCAGGGCATCGGCATAGCCGCCCGCGATGGGCGCAACGCCATACTGCGTGCCGAAAGCCACGCTGACGGCATTCGCCACGGCGAGCGAGCCGGCCTCCGGCGCCAGCACCAGCACGCCGCCGCCGCCCAGCAGCAGCGCCGCGCCGGCAATGCTCGCGGCGTCCACCTGAAAGGTGCCGCCGCCGGGGACGAGCAGCGTGCCCGCCCCTTCGATCAGGCCGGGAACGGCGAGGTTGCCCGCTTGCAGCGTGCCGTCTCCCAGCACCACGGCGCCCGAGACGAGGCTTAGCGCCGCAAGGCCGGGCGCCGACGCGGCGCCGCCAACGGCCAGGGTCTGGGCGAAATCAACCAGCCCCCCCGCGCCGACCAACAGGCTCTCCGCCACCTGCCCGCCGGCCGCCAGAATGACGGTTCCCGCGATGTTGAGCGAATCCGCTTGCAGCGTGCCGAATTCCACCATCGTGCCGCTGAGCGAAAGGGTGCCGCTCATGCTCCCCTCCGCGACGCATCAGGGCCCAAGCCGGGGAAGGCGGCTACCGCCGCGGGGGGCATGACGGCGATGTTTTTGAAAAGGCGTTCCACGGTGGAGGAAGCTTTGCAATCGAACGGATCGCGGTCAACGTAGCGGCGCAACCTGAAGTAAAAGTTTCCAGGCAAAAGTTTCCAAGTAATACCAATCCGCGAAAACGCGGATTGGTATGCGCGCGGGGTTGGCGGGGCGGCCGCGCGCGAAATCAAAGCCTTATGCGCGCGGGGTTGGCGGGGCGGCCGCGCGCGAAATCAAAGCCTTATGCCAGCCCGCCACCTGTCTGGAAGAGTCAATCAATTGGCGGGCTGGTATAATACCAATCCGCGAAAACGCGGATTGGTATGCGCGCGGGGTTGGCGGGGCGGCCGCGCGAAATCAAAGCCTTATGCCAGCCCGCCACCTGGAAGAGTCAATCAATTGGCGGGCTGGTATAAGAGTTTTTCCCCGGGGCGAAGGTTTCACGGCGCGTTTGAATTTCCCCATGAAACCCGGGATAACCTCGCCCATGATCCTGTCCGGCCTCCCCTTGCGCGTGATTGGCGATGTTCATGGCGACTCCAGGGGCTTGCGCAGCGCCGTCGACACCGCCGGCGATCGCTTCATCGTTCAGCTCGGCGATCTGGTCGATGACGGCCCGGATACGCCGGGCGCGCTGGCTATCATGTTCCGGCTGATCGACGAGGGCCGTGGCCTCTTTCTGCTCGGCAACCATGACTTCAAGCTGGCGCGGGCGCTGCGCGGCGATGCCGTCCGGCGCGATCCGGCGCTTGAGCGCAGCATTTCCGAACTCTCGCCTGACATGAAGGCGCGGGCGATGGCCGAAATCGCGCGCGCGCCCGCCTGGATTGCCGCCGGCGAGCGCTTTTTCGTCCATGGCGGGTTTCACCCGGCGATGCTGAATACCCCGCCTTCGCCGTTTCCGCCCGGCCGGCCGGATCCCCTGCTGGCGCGGGCGCTCTATGGCCAGACCACCGGGCGGGTGACCTCCGCCGGCAAGCCGGAGCGGCTGCTGGCCTGGGTGGATGCCGTGCCGCAGGGGGTTACGCTCTATTGCGGGCACGACCGGCGCAGCGTGGACGGCCGCCCGCTTGTGAAAACCGGCAGCCAAGGCGGAATTGCCGTGTTTCTGGATACCGGCGCCGGCAAGGGCGGGCATCTCTCCTGGGTCGACCTCCCGGCGGGATGATCCGCCGGCCGGTATAGAACTTATACCAGCCCGCCAATTCATTGACTCTATCAGACAGGTGGCGGGCTGGTATAAGGCTTTGATTTCGCGCGCGGCCGCCCCGCCAACCCC
>JAJYAF010000534.1 GCA_021779655.1 Pseudomonadota bacterium | reverse complement strand
GAAGGAAAAACAAAAACATCCGCCCCGGCATAGGCGGCGGAAAGCGCCGGGCCGAAGCGGGCGCCGGCGAAATGGACGCCGGGGTAGTCCCGCTGCAATATCCTGCGTTGCGGGCCATCGCCCACCACGAGCTTGGAGCCGGGCAGATCGAGATCGAGGAAGGCGCGCAGGTTCTTCTCGACCGCCACCCGCCCGACATAGGCGAAAATCGGCCGGGGGAGATCCCATGCCGCCTTCGGTTCGGGCCGGAAGGCGTCGAGATCGACCCCGCGCGACCAAGGCCGGAGATTTTTGAATCCCCGGCCGGCAAGCTCCTCGCGCAGCGAGCGGGTGGCGACCATGCAGCCGCTGCCCTTGCCGTGGAAACGGCGCAGCCAGGCATAGGTGAGCGCCGGAGGGATTGCGGTGCGGGCGGCGAGATATTCCGCAAACCGGGTATGGAAGGCGGTGGTGAAGGATAGGCCGCGCCGGCCGGCATGTCGCTGCGCGGCGATTCCCAGCGGGCCTTCGGTTGCGATATGCAGCGCATCGGGGCTGAATTCATCGATGATGCGGCCAAGCTTCCGGCCTGGCAGCAGCGCCAGGCGGATTTCCGGATAGGTCGGGCAGGGGATGGTGCGGAAGCGATCGGGGCCGACGATCTCCACGGTTTTGCCGCTCAACCGCAATTCCCGGGCGACCATGCCAAGCGTGCGCACCACGCCGTTTACCTGCGGTGTCCAGGCATCGCTGACAATGAGGATACGCTGAGGTCCCGGAAATCCGAGCGGTGCGTCAGACTCCGGCTGATGCAGCACGGACGGCTTCGTATTCGTCGGCGGCGGGCCACAGCCCCGCGGCCTTAGTGGGCAGGAGCGAGAGCTTGCTGCGCGCCACCCAGTCGATGAGTTCGAGCCGGCCGTCCGAATGCTCGGCAAGCGCGGTACAGCTTTCCACCCAATCCCCGTCATTGATGTAGAGAATGCCGTTCACCATGCGCATCTCGGCATGGTGGATATGGCCGCAGACCACGCCGTCGAAGCCGCGGCGCCGGGCATCGTCGGCAAGCGCGGACTCGAAACGATCGATCGCCTTGACCGCTTCCTTGACCTGCATTTTGAGCCAGGCGGAGAGTGACCAGTAGGGATAGCCGAGACGAATGCGGATCTTGTTGAAATAGCGGTTGAGGCCGAGCGCCACGGTGTAGGCCCAGTCTCCCAACAAGGCGAGGATCTTGGCGTGGCGCACGACGGAATCGAAGGCATCGCCATGGGTGATGAGCAGGCGCTTGCCATCGGCCGTGACGTGCTCGGCCTCGGTTTGCATGCGGATGCCAGCGACCTCGATCGCATCGGGGACGTATTTGCGCATCATTTCGTCGTGATTGCCGGGTACGTAGATCACGTTCGCACCCGACCTGGCATGGCGGAGGATGAGCCGGAGCACCTCGTCATGATGCGAGTCCCAGAACCAGGAGCGGCGCAGGCGCCAGCCATCGATGATATCGCCGACAAGGTATAGGTTTTCGCAGCTGATCGCGCTTAAGAAATCGGCAAGAAACGCCGCCCGGCAACCGCGCGTGCCGAGATGGGTATCGGAGATGAAGATGCTGCGATAAGCGGTTGAGCATCGGGGGCGAAGCGGCATGCTGGCGTTCATGGCCCAGGGCCATAGGCCAGCTTCCGGCGCCGGTGACAGTGAAGATTCCATGACGCTGGCTGGGGTTTTGCAAATATCGCGAGGATTGGAATCATCACGATACTGTCATCGAACTCGCCATGGAATCACCCCGCGAATCATGCTTCGCTGAAAGTTCCGCTGCTGCGCCGGAGTTTTCTTTATGTTGGTTATTTTCAATCCGGTAGCCGGACAAAGGCGGGCGGCCGCGCTTTGGCGGGTGCTGGATCTGCTGGTGGCGAGCGGCGTGAAGCTGGAGGTAGCCAAGACCAGGCATGCCGGCCATGCGACGGAGCTGGCGCGCGAGGCGGCCTGCGAGGGTAAAACCATGGTGGTGGCGGCCGGCGGGGATGGCACGATCGCTGAAGTGGCGAACGGGCTGATCGGCAGCGATACCGCGCTCGGCATTATTCCGCTCGGCACGGCCAATGTGCTGGCGCGGGAATATCGGCTGGCGATCGGGCCGCGCGCGATCGCCAACGCGCTTGCCTACCGGCGCAAGGCGCTGTTATGGCCCGGCATCGCCAGGACGGACGGCGAGGAGCGCGCTTTTGTCCAGATGCTGGGGCTGGGGTTCGACGGCGCGGTGGTGCATGGGCTGCGGCCGGTGCTCAAACGACTGATCGGCCGTGGCGCGTATGTGTGGCAGTCGCTGTGGGAATCGGTCGCCTACCGCTTTCCCGAGGTACGGCTCGCCCTGGACGGCCAGGAGTACAAGGCGGCGAGCGTGGTGGTAAGCAAGGGCCGGCTTTATGGCGGACCGTATCTGCTGGCGCCGGATGCGGTGCCAACCAGGCCGGGCTTTCAGGTGGCGTTGTTCGAGCGGCCGGGCACGTTGCCGGCGCTGCTTTCCGGCGCCGCGCTGCCGTTGAACCTGCTGCCGCATTGCCCCGGGGTTAAGGTCGTCGCCGCCATGCAGGTGGAATTTCGCGCCGACACCCCGATTTTGACCCAGGCCGATGGCGAAGCCCTTGCCGGCACGCCCCAGATGGTCGTCAACGCC